>JAYVNZ010000159.1:0-3650 GCA_043758185.1 Gemmatimonadaceae bacterium
CGGCGCTGTGGAAGTCCACCGACGCGGGCGCCACGTGGAGCAAGCTGTCGAATGGCTTGCCGACGGGCATCGTGGGGCGCATCGGCATCTCTGTTTATCGCAAGAATCCGGATGTCGTCTACGTGTCGGTGGAACAGGGCCAACGGTATACATCGAGCGTGTCGTACGAGGAGCGGCACGCGGGCATCTATCGATCGGGCAACAAGGGAGCGACATGGCGCCGCATGGGCGACTGGAATCCTCGGCCCGGGTACTCGAGCAAGCTCACGGTGGATCCGAGCGACGAGCGGCGGTTGTACCAGGTCCAGTACTCCGTGTCCGACGACAGCGGGCATACATGGCGTGAGCCGAAGCAGACGCTGCACGGCGACGACCGCATCATCTGGGTGGATCCGAAGGATTCACGGCACGTCGTGAAGGGAGACGACGGCGGCCTCGGCATTTCCTACGATCGCGGAGTGCACTGGCTGTTCCAGCGCGCATTGCCTGTGTCGCAGTTCTATCACATCGGGCTCGACAACTCCGTGCCCTTCCGCATCTGCGGCGGATTGCAGGACAACAGTCACTGGTGCGGACCGAGCGCGACGAACTGGACAGACGGGATATTGAACGAAGACTGGTTCACCATCAGCGGCGGTGACGGCTTCCACGCGCAGTTCGACACCACGGACAACCGCACTCTGTACCTCACGTCGCAGTACCTCGGCCTCGCGCGCATGGACCTGCGGACGATGGAGAAGCGCATGATCCGTCCCATGTGGCCAGAGGGAGACGTGTACAAGCGCGGCAACTGGGGTCCCCCAGCGCCGCGTGTTGGCCGGTTCCAGGAGGGCGCGAACTGGAATGCGGCGTTCGCTGTGTCGTCGCACGACGTGCACACGCTGTATGCCGGCATGCGCAACCTCTATCGCTCGCGCGACAGGGGCGAATCCTGGACGCGGCTGGGTGACTTCACCAGCGGCGTGAACCGGCGGTCGCTCGCGATCATGGGACAACGACCCGACTCGTCGACGCTGGCGCTGGACGATGGGGTTTCGTTCTATCCCACCACCACGGCGTTCTCGGAATCGCCGCGCGACCGTCGCGTGCTCTATGTGGGGACGGATGACGGGCAGCTCCAGGTCTCGCGCGATGAAGGAACAACGTGGAAGAACGTCGTGGGCAACGTCCCGGGTTTGCCGGCAGGTACGTGGGTGCGCCACGTGGAAGCATCGCGGCACGATGCGAGTGTCGTCTACGCACTCTTCGATGGCCACCAGAATGGCGACTTCACCAATCGGCTGTATCGGTCGGCGGATTATGGGCAGACGTGGAGCTCGATCGCGGCCAACCTGCCGGCGGCGATCGTGCCGCACGTGCTGCGCGAGGATCTCGTGGATCGCAACCTGATCTTCCTGGGCACGGAGTTCGGGTTGTACGTGTCCACCGACCGTGCGGTGCAGTGGGTGTCGCTTCGCGCGAACCTGCCAACAGTGCCGGTGAATGACGTGCAGATCCACGCACGCGATCATGCGCTGGTGTTGGCCACGCATGGACGGGGTATCTGGATTCTCGACGATGTGCGACCGTTGCGCGCGCTGGCCACGACCGCGCTCGCACGGCCTGTATCCCTTGCATCGGTGGCGCCGGTAGTATCGCAGAAGCGGCTGGTGAAGCACCTGGGTCATACGGGAGACATGCACTTCAAGGGAGAGAATCCGGCGGATGGCATCACCTTCGGCGTGTGGAGTCGCGATTCGGGCGCTACGGCAACGCTGGTGGTGACGGAAGCGGCGCGCGCGAGGAAGGAGCAGTGGCGGCAGGCTGTGACGCTCCGGCGCGGAGCAACGACCTCGACGTGGGATCTCCGCGCGCCTTCGCTGCCAGCGTTGCCCGCCGGGGCAACGGGTGGCGACGAGGAAGACACGCGTCGTGCCATTCCTGGTGCGTTCGTGCGACCCGGTGCGTATACAGTAACGCTCCAGTCGGGTGGCGCCGTCGTCGGTCATGCGAACTTCACCGTGCATGCGGATTCGCGACAGGACGCGTCGCCGGCCGCGCGCGAGCGATGGCACGTGGCGCTCGACTCGATAGAAGCGCTGTACCGCGCGACCGAGGCACTCGCGCAGCGGAATCGTGCTCTGGCTGGAGCAGGCGGACGTGAGCGAGCGGACAGGATTGCCGAGCTGCAGATGCGGGTGGGCGCGCTGTTCCAGTCGCTGGAGACGCAGGTTGGCCCGCCAACGGCCGACATGCGAGCGCAGCTGGTGAGCTTTTCGGGAGTGTACGCACGACTGGCACGCGGGGAGCCGGGACCTTGATGGGCTCCCGCACAACAGCTTTCCTGAGGTGCTGCAATACCGGCGCGGGAATAATCCTCGTGTTCATGCCGTCATCATATCCGTGAGGCGTGTGCCAGCCACACCGTGCGTTGGGAACCCGGAATGACGCAGCACGTCACGCCCGCAGACGATGCGCGTGCGGATGCCTTTGCGTTGGTCGTCATTCCGTTACTCGGGCAACTCACCGCGTTCGCCAAGCGACGGATGACGTCGGCACAGGATGCGGAAGACATGGTCCAGGACGCGTGCGTGCGGGCATGGCAGGGGTTCAGCACATTGCGAGACACCTCCCGTGCGGCACCATGGCTGTTCCGGATACTTCGGAGCGTGATGGCAGACGAATACGGCAAGCAGGAGCGGAGACGTGAACTGGTGTCCATCTCCCGGCTGGAAGACGTGTATGAAGGATTGCTGGTAAGCGAGGACGATCCGTACGCGAACGCGGTGTCGCGCATGACACTCGACCACATCGAGGATGCGCTCCAGCGCATTCCGGACGACTTTGCGATGACCGTCGAGCTGCATGACGTGAACGGGCTTCGTTACGCCGAGATTGCCGAAGTGATGGGGGTGCCGATCGGGACGGTGATGAGCAGGCTTTCGCGAGGACGCCAGCTCATTGCGGGCCTGCTGAGCGGCACGGTTGGACTCGATGCGGGGGCGACCGGTGCACGATCGGCTCGTGCCAGCCTGCAATCACCGCGGGGCAGGAGCGAGCAAGGCGATGGGTGACGAGCGAATGGATTCCGGAATCGACGGTGTGCTCGCCCGCCTGGAGCGCGACCGGGGTGCGCTGCACAGCGAGTTGCGCGTGCTCGTGACCGCGTATGGCGACGACGAGTTGACATCGGCAGACCGCGAACGGGTGGAGGCGCACCTGGTGAGTTGCGAGCGCTGCCGCCGTGACCTGGCAACGCAACTGCTGTTGCGTGACCGGCTCGCGCAGCTGGACGTGACGATCGTTGCCCGCCAGGAAAAGCGCGTGCGCGACATGCTGCGCGTCACCGACAGTGCTGTGGTGCTCCCGGCGCGCACGGACCTCGGGGCGACCGTCGCGGACGGTGCGACGCCACCGGTACGGACGATCGGTGGCCACTCTCGCGGTGCGCGGACCATCACGGTGTGGAGTGGCTGGCTCGTCGCGGCCGCCATGGCTGGCATTCTCGTAACGCGGTCGCTCCCGAGCGAGCGTCATGGCTCACCGCTTCAGGTGGCGTCCGCGGAACGCGGCGGCATCGGTGAGATGTCGCTCGATTCCACCCCCGTGCCGATGGTGGAGGCTGCGCTGGCGGATTACGAGGTCCGAACCCGAGGCGAGTTACCGGCCGC
>JAYVNZ010000160.1:0-15077 GCA_043758185.1 Gemmatimonadaceae bacterium
GCCGCTGTCGACTCGGCGCTGGCCGGCAAGTAGGCGCTCGTCCTACCGGGGCATGCGCACCGTGACGTCGCGCATCCCCGGTGACAGCGGGACCAGCTGCTCGCGGCCCAGTGGCCAGCGAATCCACAGTGCGGTGGCTCCCGCAGGCATTGCCATCACGGTCACCGCACCGTCAACAGACCAGTAGCCGCCGCCTTCCCGGATTTCGCGCGCCGGACCACGCGTGGCTCTCGTGACAATGCGCAACTGGGCGCCAACGCCGCGCGGATTGGCCGGACCGGCGTCAACGTGTACGCGCAGTCCCGGCGTCGCGCGGGTGTTGTGCCAGAGTGTCGTCTGCGCACCGTTCTGCGCAACGGCGAGATCGACGCGTCCATCGCCGTCATAGTCCGCGGCGGCGGCTCCGCGTCCGTCACCCAGCACCTCGATGCCCGCAGCGTGCACGCCAAGCGCCAGGAATCCGCCGCGCCCGTCGCCGAGCAGGAGTTGGCCGGCGCCAGCGTCGAAGCGCATGGTGCCAATGTCCGTGGGCGAAAAATTCTGCGCGAGGTACAGGTCCTCGTGCCCATCGCCATTGAAGTCGGCAACGACAACGCCGAACGCTGGTGCCACCTGCGTTGCACGCGGCAGCGCGTGTGCCTCGAAGTGATTGCCGCGGTTGAGGAAGAGCATGTGCTCGAACGTGGTGGCGCCGACGCGACCCACTGCCTTCGCCTTGTCGCCAAGCAACTCGTCCACCGTTCGCCGCGAGAAGTCGGCGAAGGACGGAAAGCGTTCACGCACGCCGGGCAGTGCACTGCCCAGCCGCGAGAACGACTCGAGGGGCATCTCGCGTCCGGTGATGGAGTCGCGCCGCGCGAAGATGAGCCCCGATCCACTCACCCCGAAGTTGCCGATCACCAGCTCGTACGGCCGGTCGGTCGAGGCAGGCCACGGTGTGTTGAGTCCCCAACTCGTGACCACCAGGTCGAGCCGTCCATCGCCGTCGAAGTCGCCGGCGGCGAGTCCGTTCCACCGGCTTGTGATGGCACTCATTCTCCATTCGCGCGTGACATCGCGAAAGCGACCGCGGTCATTGTGCAGCACGCGCACGGGCCCCCACTCCGCTGCCACGACGAGCTCGGGCCAGCCATCGCCGTCGAGGTCCGCAAAGATGGCGGATGACAGAAGGCCGAGCGAGGCCATGACCTTTGCGTTGGCGGTGTCGGTAACGAAGCGGCCGTCGGGGGATCGCAGGTAGAGGTGCGACGGCGCGGGGAATGGCCAGGTGCCCGGAATGACGCGCGCGCCGACGAAGAGATCCAGCTGCCCGTCGCCGTTTACATCCGCGAGGGCGAGAGGTCCCACGCTGGCGCTCTCGGGTGGGGCGATGGCCGTGGGAACCCCGGGCGCTCCGCGGAGAAGGGGGAAACCCAGCACGGAGGGCACGCCCAGGGCTTCCGCGGGCGATGATGATTCGTAGCTCGACTGGCCTGCGAGCAACGTCGTGCCGCCATGTCCGTCTGCAAGGGGAAGGATGGTGGTGAGGTCCCAGGCAGCGAGGGGAGCACGCGTGGTGGTGAAGCGACCGTTTGCATTGTGGAGCACCGCGAGCGATCCGCCGCGGCCCGTTCCAACGACGAGGTCCTCGCGGCCATCGCCGTCGGTATCGATCCAGCTCACTCCGGGGCCGAGCTGGCTGAAGCGATTGGGGAGGAGTGGCTGACGCCGGTAGTCGTCGAAGAGCGAGTCGACGTGCGAGTGTCCACCAAGGAGCGCAGTGGCGTTGGTGAAGAGTGGCGCGCTGTCGTCCTGGGCATTGGCCAGCGTACCGGCCGCGCTGGTGGCGCCCGCCTCGTCGATTTCGTACAGCCGATTTCGCGGGACGTTGGTGAGCGTGCTGCGGCGTCCATCGCGCCATTTGACTTCAATAGTGACCAGCGAGTCGCGGCCGGTGGCGAATGCCAGTTGCGTGTCGCTCCCGGAGAGGTAGTAGCCGCCATCCGTGATCTCACGCGCCTGGGTGGGCAGCGAAGGTGCGCGCACGGTGACCACCGCGCCAATGCCCGCGTCATTGGGCGCCGAGCCGCGCAGGCGCACGGCCACCCGGGGCGCGCTGCTCTCGTTGCGGTAGACCACTGGCGGCGCATCGAGTCGCGTGACGAGCACGTCGAGGTCGCCATCGCCGTCGAAGTCGGCGAGCGCGATACCCTGCGACATGGCGTCGTCGACGCCGAAGCCCCATTCGCGGCTGACGTCGCTGAAGCTGACGTCGCCGCGGTTGCGCAGGGCCACGCTCCGTGCGGCAAGGCGGGGGAACTCACCCTGTTCCTTGTTCCACGCGATGCGGGGAACGCTGCTCCTGATGTGCTCGAAGGTGTCCGCATCGCGAATGTCCCAGCGATGTCCGTTCACGACGAGCAGGTCTTCGTAGCCATCGAGGTCGACGTCGAGGAATGCCGAGCCCCACGACCAGTCCGTGGCCGCCACGCCCGCGAAGTCGGCGACCTGCGCCCACGTGCCGTCCCCGCGCGAGAGTTGCAGGGTGTTGCGCATCCATTGGCCGCGGTCCGTGGTGAGGCCGACCTTCTTGGGCAGCGGCGTGTGCGTGGGAATCTGGCGTTGACGGTCGGCGAGCGAGGCACTCAGCATGTCGGTGGTGAAGAAATCGACGTGCCCGTCGCGATTCACGTCGGCGAAATCCACGGACATGCAGGTGTTGCTCGTTTCACGCACCGCCAGCGCGGGTGTGAGACGAAAGTTGCCCTTGCCATCATTGAGCCAGAACTGATCGGGATCCTCGAAGTCGTTGCAGACATACAGGTCCGGTGCCCCGTCGCCATTCACGTCGTAGAACCGCGCGGCCAGCGTGAAGAAATCTGGGTCGGTGGTAATGGGACTGCCGTCCTCGTTCAGGAAGCGTGGCCCCGTGACGGGCACGCGCGTGAAATGACCGTGGCCGTCGTTGAGAAAGAACAGGTCTGTTTCCGCGCGCTGCGAGCGGACGATGCCACCGAGGTCCTTTCGCTCCTCGATGCGGTATTCCTGCTTCCATGGATCGACTACCTGATATGTCCCATCGACCTTCTTGACGGTCTGGTCGAAGGCACGCTGCTGCGGCGAGTAGGTGTCGAGTGCGTTGCGCTTCTTGTAAGTAGCGACGTAGAGGTCGAGGGTGCCATTGCCGTCGACGTCGGCGAGCGTGAGGGTGGTGACGGCAAAACCGCCGGTAAGGCCGCTGCCGGCGGTGGCGTCGCGGAAATGGCCGGCGCCATCGTTCAGCCACAGCTTGAGCGGGCCGCCGAGCGTGCCGCAGATGAGGTCGAGCGTGCCGTTGCCATCGACGTCGGCGAAGGCCGCACCCGTGGTGGCCAGCCCCCGCGTGTCGATGCCGCTGGAGGCCGTGACGTTGGTGAAGTGAAAGTTGCCGTCGTTATGGTAGAGTGCCGCGGGTTGCTCGACGGAAGCGAGGAACACGTCCGGGCGGCCGTCTCCATCGATGTCGCCGAGGGCGGTGCCTGCGCCAATGAGGAGGTTGCGATTGGCCATGCCGCGTGTGTCGTCCACATCGTTGCTGTGTACCAGCCCCGTCGTGCGCGCCGCCAGCTGCGAAAAGCCGGCGTGTCCGCCGCTGGCGATGACGAGATCACGCCAGCGGTAGCCCGACTCCTGGTGCCATGGCGTGTCCACGGGTGCGGCGCGCGTGCACGCGAACGTAACGAGGAGCAACGCGGCGGCGCGACGGCCGGACATGCGGGGGGTGCGGCGCATCAGGTGGTGGTGACTCGGGCAGGATTGAACAACGACAACGGATAGAGCAGGTCCTTCGCTCCGCTCAGGACGACAACTCGGCACGACAAGAGAAACTAGCGAAAGACGCTGGACGTCACCGGGGAAAAGGGTGAGCTTGCAGCCTCGACCTTCGGGATGCCCATCCTCCCCCACTGGAATACCCGTGCGCACACGTCTCGCCGCCCTTGCGCTGCTGATGCTCTCTCTGCCGGTGCACGCACAGCGCACTGACGCCATCCAGTCCGAAATCGATCGCGGATCTGCCGCGCTTGCCGAGAAGGCGACCGCGTGGCGTCACGATATTCATTCGCACCCCGAACTGTCCTTCCACGAGACGCGCACCGCCCGACTCGTGGCTGACCACCTGCGATCACTCGGCCTCGAAGTGCAGACCGGCGTTGGCGGGAATGGTGTCGTGGGCATCCTGCGCGGCGGCATGCCTGGTCCCGTCGTGGCGCTCCGTGCGGACATGGACGCGCTGCCTGTGGAGGAGCGGGTGAACGTCGCGTACAAGTCCACCGTGCGCACCTCGTACAACGGGCAGGACGTGGGCGTGATGCACGCATGCGGACACGACATGCACACCGCCATCCTCATGGGCACCGCCGAGGTGCTCTCGTCCATGAAGGCGCGAATTCCCGGTACGGTGAAGTTCCTGTTCCAGCCTGCTGAAGAGGGTCCGCCCGTCGGCGGCGCCGGTCCGATGATCGCTGCGGGGGCGATGGACAACCCGAAAGTGGACGCCGTATTCGGCCTGCACGTGGGTCCCGGCGTGCTTGGCCACGTGAGTGCCGGCCCGGGGCCATGGACCGCGGCCGCCGACTCGTGGAAGATGATCGTACACGGCAGGCAGACGCATGGCGCGTTTCCGTCCAATGGCGTGGACCCCATCGTGGTGGGCGCGCAGATCGTGCTCGCCTACCAGACCATCATCAGCCGCCAGGTGGATCTCACGACGGCACCGGCCGTGCTCACGGTGGGCGCGTTCAATGGCGGCGTGCGCGAGAACATCATACCGGACAGCGTCGTGATGATCGGCACACTGCGAACCTACGATGCCGCGATGCGTGTTGCGATCCAGGCGAAGATGATCCATACGGCGGAGGCGATTGCGCAGAGTGCGGGCGCGACTGCGGACGTAAGGATCGTGAATGGCTACGACATCACGTTCAATGACACGACGCTCACCGAGCGGATGATCCCCACGCTCAAGCGCGTCGTGGGTGCGGACAAGTTCAGCATTGGCCGGCCCAGCGCGGCGGGTGAGGATTTCTCGCGGTTTGCTGCCCGCGCGCCGGGCATGTTCTTCTCGCTGTCGGTGACGCCGCCGGGAGTGAACGCGCAGCAGGCGGTGAACCACTCGCCGCTGTTCCAGGGTGACGACGCAGCCTTGCCCATTGGCGTGCGACTCATGTCGACCGTGGCAATGGACTACCTGCGCGGCTGGAAGGCGCAGTAGCACATCACTTTGACGGCATCGCCGCTGATCACCAAATGGGGGAAGGCGTCATGGACAAAGAGTCACAAAGCTAGAAAATGAAGAAATGAACCACGGAGGACGCGGAGGACTGCGTGATTGTCATTCAGCTTGTCGCGCAGTCCTCCGCGACCTCCGCGTCCTCCGTGGTTCAGGCTTTTTTTGTTTCAATTAGCGGCTCTCGTTGTTCTTCACACTCCTGCCCAGCGATCGCACTCATGCAGCTCCGACTTAGCGCCATCACCGTTCCCGCCGCGCTGCTCCTGGTTATCCCCGCCGCCGTGCGCCATGACGAACCCCCGCTTCGTGGTTTCACCACGGCTGGCGCGCGTGTGGAGCGTGAATGGGAAACAAAGTTTCGCGCACTCCCCGATCCGGCGCGGATGCGGGAGGCCATGCGCCGCCTGTCGCTGCGTCCGCATCACGTGGGGTCTCCGTACGACAAGGACAATGCGGAATGGCTGCGGGCGCAATACCAGTCGTACGGGTTCGACGCGACGATCGAGCGATTCGACGTGCTGTTCCCCACACCGGTGACGCGGGTGCTGGAGCTGGTGTCGCCGACGCGGTTCGTGGCAAAGCTCGAGGAGCCGATTCTCAAGGAGGATCCCACAAGCGATCAGCGCGCCGAGCAGTTGCCCACCTACAACGCGTACTCGGCCGATGGGGACGTGACGGCACCGCTGGTCTACGTGAACTACGGCGTGCCCGCTGACTACGATCTCCTCGAGCGCAATGGCGTGTCGGTGAAGGGCGCCATCGTGATTGCGCGCTACGGCGGCTCGTGGCGCGGCATCAAGCCCAAGGTCGCGTACGAGCATGGTGCGGTGGGCGCGCTCATCTATTCGGACCCGCGCGACGACGGATTCGGCGCCGGCGAGCCCTATCCGAACGGGCCGTACCGTCCCAAGGACGGTGTGCAACGGGGCAGCGTCATGGACATGCCCACCTATCCGGGCGATCCGCTGACTCCGGATGCGGGTGCTACGCCAAGTGCAAAGCGACTGGATCGCGCGGATGCCCCGACCATCATGAAGATTCCCGTGCTGCCCATCTCGTACGCCGACGCGCAACCCTTGCTGGCGGCATTGAGCGGTCCGCTGGCTCCATCGGCGTGGCGCGGCGGGTTGCCGATCACCTACAGGCTGGGACCGGGCGCGGCGCGCGTGCATCTCAAGCTCGCGTTCGACTGGTCGCTGAAGCCGCTGTACGATGTGATCGCGAAACTGCCAGGCTCCACCAATCCTGATGAATGGGTGATCCGTGGCAACCATCACGACGGGTGGGTGAATGGGGCGGAGGATCCCATCTCGGGCGCGATTGCGCAGCTGGAGGAGGCGCGCGGACTCGGCGAGCTGTGGAAGCAGGGATGGCGTCCGAAGCGCACCATCATCTACACCGTATGGGATGGCGAAGAACCAGGATTGCTCGGCAGCACGGAGTGGGTGGAGCAGCACCAGGAGGAACTGCGCCGGAAGGGCGTGTTCTACCTCAACACCGATGGCAACGGTCGTGGCGTGTTCGGGGTGGAAGGATCACACTCGCTGGAGCGCTTCGCGAACGAGGTGAGCAAGGACATCATCGATCCCGAGACGAACAAGACCGTGTGGGCGCGACAGCGCGCGGCGCGTATCGTTGGTGGCGTGAAGGATGCCCGCACCCGCGCCGACCTTCGCATCGAAGCGCTGGGGTCCGGGTCGGACTTCACGCCGTTCCTGCAGCACGCCGGCGTCCCGACGCTGAACGTGGCGTTCGGTGGCGAGGACGGCGGCGGCATCTACCACTCCATCTACGACAGCTTCTACTGGTACACGCACTTCAGCGACACGTCGTTCGTGTATGGGCGTGCGCTCGCGCAGGCGGCCGGCACGATGATGATGCGCGTGGCCGACGCAGACGTCCTGCCCGAGGAATTCGGCAACCTGTCCGAGACGGCCCGCGGGTACATATCGGAGCTCAAGGCGCTTCGCGAGACGACGGCGAAGGACATCGAGGAGATCAACCGGCAGATCGCGGAGGGAACGTTCGCGCTGGTAAACGACCCGCGCCGTCCCACCACATCGCCGAAGGCATCGCCGGCCGCGCCCGCACTCAACTTCGCGCCGCTGGAGAATGCGTCGATTGCGCTGGATACCGCGGCGGCGAAGTTCGAGGCGGCGTACGCCGGGTTGCCAGCGGGCACGGCGTCAAACGCGTCGCTCGCGCAGGTGAACGGCCTGCTGCGCCAGAGCGACCAGGCCCTGCTGCTGCCCGAGGGACTGCCCAAGCGACCCTGGTACCGGCATTCCCTGTACGCGCCGGGCTTCTATACGGGGTATGGCGTGAAGACCATGCCGGGCGTGCGCGAGGCGATCGAGCAGAAGGACTGGAAGCTGGCGGACGCGGAGATCGTGCGGATCGCCGCGGCATTGACGCGGGAGGCGGAGCTCGTGACGCGCGCCGCGGTGCTGCTGGACCAGGCGCTCGTATCGCGACCAATTCCCTGACGCTCGACGCCCAGCTATGGATGCACTGCCCGCATCAGGGTGGCCGTGGCGGTTCGGCGAGCAGCCTCGCCTGCATCCGCGCCGCGGTACTTGCCGATGCGAACGATCACGAGATCGCGTGAGGGGATGATCCAGGCGCTCTGCCCTCCCGCGCCAAGCATCGCGAACGCATCGCGCGGCATGGGCTCGGCGCCATCGCCATTGATCCAGAAGAAGCCGCCGCCGTACACGGGACGTCCGTCCTTCACCCAGGCTGGGGCGAGCGTGCGCACATAGTTCACGTAGCCCCTGGGCAACAGGCGCTCGCCCTTCCACACACCGTCCTGCAGGTAGAGGTTGGCGAGACGGGCCCAGTCGCGCGCCGCAATCACCTCGTATCCCTGCCCCAGGAAGTTGCCGTACGGATCCGTGTAGATGATGGCGTCGCGCATGCCGATCTTGTCGAAGAGCGCGCGCGTGGGGAATGCGTGGTAGTCCTCACCGCGCTTCTCCGCGCCAAGTCGCACGAGGTAGCTGGCCAGCACGGGATCCGTATTGCGATAGCGACCCACCGTTCCGGGCTTCCACTGCTGCGGCCGCGTGGCCGCCCACTGGTACGAGTTCGCAGTACCGGCATACAGGTACAGGTGATCCGGATAGCCAAGGGCGGGATCGTAGTCAGGGTCCTGCGGCGCGCGAAGGCGCAGTCCGCTCGACATGCGCATGATGTCCCTGATACGGATCTCCTTCCGGGGATCGCCAGGCTTCTGCCACTCGGGAATCGGCGCCCGCTGGTCGAGTGTGTACGTCCCCATCTGGATCAGCCGTCCAATGAGGGTTCCCGTCACGCTCTTGCCCATCGACCAGCTTTCCAGCGGCGTGTGTAGGCCGATGCCTGGTGCATATCGCTCACCCACGATACGTCCCTTGTAAGTCACGACGAAGGCGAGCGTCATGGCGTCCGGCGGACCGAATCCTTCGCTCACGGCGCGCGCGACAAGGGCGGAGTCCAGCTGCGTTGGCCATGGTGTTGCCGGGAGGACGTCGCCCATCGGCCATGGCGTGGTGGCAGCGGGAGGCAGGTGCGAGGTCACGATCGACGGCGTGAACGACACCGAATCGGCGCCGAGTGGTAGCGCGATGCACCCCTGACTGCCGTATCGCTTGGCCACACGCGTGACGCCACTGGCAAGGGTCAGCCGAACGGCCTGATGAACGCGATCGATGACCGTATCCCTGACTTGCGACCGGTATTCGAGTGGGCCGGTGAAGAAGCCCACGTTCGCGGCCGCGTCGGCGGGGTCGAGGCCGGTGAGAAAGACGGCACCGCACAACGTCGTCGCGAACCCGGCGGTGTAGTGCGACAGGGCATCACCCGGCGGCGCCACCCAGCGCGTGGGAAGCTGGAGCGAGTCCGCACGCGCAAGGAGACGTGCACGCGCCGCGGATACCGGTTGTTGTGCCGCGACACTCAGGCCGCTGCCGGCCAGTGCGAGTGCAGCCTGAAATGCGAGCCGTGGGATACGTGTCATTGATGGGGAAGATGTCAGGTCAAGAAGTGCTGCATGTCGAGTGTGGGCATATCACCGAAGAGCCGTGGCAACGGCGGCGAAAAAATCCTCGGGATTCACGACGTCACCGCCAGTGGGCTTCGTCTGGGCTGCCCACTGGACAACCACCACGTGCTCCCCGGGATTGATGTAGACGTACTGTCCGAAGATCCCCTCGGCGCTGAACGCGCCGTCGTTCACGGTACCGGGTGCGGCAGTCATCGGCCACCACATGTAGCCGTAATGCAGCGGGGTATCGCCGACCAGCGTCTTCGGCGCGCCCGCTTCCCGCGTCCAGCCCGTAGGAAGAATGCTGTCGCCGTTCACGACGCCGCCGTCGAGGAAGAACTGGCCGAACCGTGCGTAGTCGCGCAGCGTGGCGCTGAATCCGCTGCCGCCAATCTCGTGTCCGTCCGGCGAATCGAGCCACCAGGTGGCGTCCGTCTCCATGCCGTACGGTGTCCAGATTTTCTCGCTCAGGTACTGCGCGAGCGGCTTGCCCACCGCGCCCCGCACCACTTCACCCGCGATCTGCGTTTCGCCCGTACTGTAGTTGTTCACTGTGCCCGGTGGTGCAGCGCGCGCCAGGGATCGCATGAGGTCGATCGCGGCCCCGGGCTGCTGGGCAATCTGCGCTTCGAGCAATCGGCGACGATCGGACGCCGGGTCCGTGTACGTCTCATTCCAGCGTACACCGGACGCCATCATCAGGAGGTTGCGCACCGTGACGCCATCGTAGGCGCTGCCGGCGAGTCGCGGAACGTACTGTGTGACGGGATCGTCGATGCTGCGAATGGCGCCATCCCTGATGGCCGCGCCGATGAGTGTGGACGTGATGGACTTGGCCACCGACATCGACATCCATCGTGTGTCCGCACCATTGCCGTACGCATAGCGCTCCAGGGCGATGCGGCCGTTCTTGAGCACCAGCAGGCCGCTGACGCGATTGGCCGACAGGTAGCTATCCAGTGACCAGGCCACGCCCTTCGACGTGAAGCGTACGTCGCCGAGTGGACTGTTCGCGAGCGGCAGGGGATGCGGTGTCGCCCCATGCGCGATGGTTCGCGTTGGAAAGAGCCTGTCGATGTTGCGAAAGGTGGTGACGGCGAGTGCTTGTGACAGCGCGCCATTGTACATCGCCCGCACGGTGCCGATGGAGTCCATGGCGTGCGGATTGACGTATGGTCGTTGAGTCGCGTGACCCGCGCACGCCGTCGCCGACACGAGCGAGAGCGCGCACCCGCGGACGGCACGACGCACAGGTCTGGACATTCCTGTCAGCATCGCAGCGTGACTGGGGCTGGACGCGATGACCGCGCGGGTTCGCACAAGGAATTCGCCGCATGCAGTTCGACAGCCACCGCCGTAGCCACCTACTTCCGCTTGTCGACCGTGGTGATTTCTATCACGCCACCCTCGTGACCCGGCCCGTGCATCTGCACCGCGCGGTTCTGGTCGAGGTACTTCATGATGACAATCTTCGCAGCGGGGACCGTGGCGAGTGACTCGATATCCGGTTGGCGCGTGTCATTGATGTACACGATCACACCGTACGCGCCGCCGCCGGCAGACAGCACATTCGACGACGCAACACGGCCGGCAGGCGGCGTGAGCCACTGCGGACGCAGGATCCGGACGGCTTCGCGCGCGGTGAACAGGCTGGAGCCTCCCTGCTCGATATCGGCGCGCGTGAGGCTGGTGGTCTCGCTTCGGCTGGACTGTTGCGTCGAGGCGCAACCGCCGAGGAGCGCCGCGACGAGCAGCAGGGGGGCGAGGCGAATGTTCGGTTGACGCATTGACACTCCTTCCGCGGTAGGCGTTCGATTGCGTTCAGTGTTCATGAGTATGGGCGGCCCGCGCCGAGTCGGCAACCGCCGCGCCGTACTCGGGGGCACTATCGCTCGCCGGTCACGGATCGCGCCCGTACACCACCTGGCCGCCGAGCACTGTGAGCATGACGCGCGTTGCAAGGATGGCCGTGGGCGCCACCGTCAGCAGGTCATTCGACAGGACGATGAGATCCGCCAGCCGCCCGGGTTCAATACTTCCCTTCCTGGCCTCCTCCCGCGTGAGGTACGCACCGCCAGTCGTATATGCGCGCAGGGCGCGCACCATCGGTATCCGCTCGTCCGCACCGTACACCGTGCCGCTCTTTCCCTTGCGCGTCACTGCCGCGTAGAGCCCGACCATAGGACCAATCGGCAGGATGTCGCTCGACAGCGCCACCCTGATGCCGCGGTCCATTGGCGTGGCCACAGGATTGTTGTGCGCCAGCCGCGCACCGTCCAGCGTCTGCAGGTACCTCGGCTCCAGCGTATAAGTGAAGTTGGGCTGCTGTGCGACGAGGATCGAATCCCGCGCCATCATGGCCAGCGTGGAGTCCGGCGGCAGCATGGAGAAGTGATTGAGGTAGTTCCGGTGATCTGGGCGCGGCGACTCATGCAGCACGCGATCCAGCACGCTCACCGCCAATGCGATTGCGCCGTCCCCAATGGTGTGGAAGCCCATTTGCCAACCGAGGGCGTGCGCAGCTTTCGCAACCTGATAGAGCGAATCCGGGCTCCGGTTGAGCGTGCCACGGAAGCCGGGCAGCCCCTTGTAGGGCGCCAGCGTGTATGCGCTTGGTCCTGTGAAGCCACCATCCACGAACACCTTGAGCGCACCGACGCGAAGCCATTCGTCGCCGTCTCCGGACCGGCGGCCGAACGCCTTCAGTTCATCCGCGTCGGTCCAGTGAATCTGGACGGCCGCGCGTGGCAACTCGTGCGGATGGTCGCGATAGACACGCTCCCACTCCGGCCACTCAGTCGCCATCGCGTCCGCCATGATGAGGCTCGTGATGCCCAGCGCCAGCTGTGCACGAAGCGCCCGGAGAAAGCTCGGCCGCAATTCATCCGCCGAGGGCACCGGCACCAGCCGGCTCACCAGGTCCACGCGCTCCCGAATGACACCCGTGGGCTCGCCGCTGATGTCATGCTCGATCATTCCTGCGGATGGCTGCGGCGTCGCGCGTGAGATGCCCGCGCGCTGGAGTGCGACGCTGTTCGCGACAGCACTGTGGCCACCCGCTCGGGTGAGCACGACGGGATTATGCGGTGCGGCGGCGTCGAGATCGGCGCGGCTCGGCAAGCGATGCTCGGCAAAGTTGTCCTCCGCCCATCCGTAGCCGGTGATCCATTCATCCGCGCCCAGCTCTGCTGCCTTCGCCCGTACCCGCTGTTTGAGCGCGCTGATCGACCGCACCGCAGCGAGGTCGATGTGGCGCCGGGCCTCGCCGGAGATGTGCGTGTGCGCGTCGTTGAACCCCGGCATGAGCATGCGACCACGGAGGTCGATCGTCCGCGTCGCCGCGTAGTGTGCGACGATGGCTTCGTCGCCCACGGCGACTATCACGCCGTCGCGAATGACGACCGCGGATGCGATACGATCTGCCGAGTCGAGGGTGACGACCTTGCCATGGTGGAGGATCAGGTCGGCCGGCACCCGTTGGCATTCCACCAACCCAGCCGGGACTGCAAGGAGGGACGTCGCAACGACGGCAGAAACGGTAACGCAGCGTAACCAGGGCATGGGCATGAGGTCCGCGTGAGGGTGTTCCGGCCAGACCAGCGCAGGGCTGGCCGTTCAGCCGCGAGAGGAAGTTGTGGGCTCGCGGACGAAAGGGATAGCACAGGATGGCGAGCGTTCACACGGCGCATAGATTGGGCGATGCTTCAACAATCGGCAGCCCGCCTCGCGCGCGACGTTCGCGACGGCATTCACACGAAGGTCTGGCGCTGAAGACGGCCGTGCTCTGTGGGCTGCCGGTTTCCGCCTGGTTTCTCGGTGTCGTCCCTGCACTGTTCCTGTGTGTGGCACCCGCGGCGTCCAGCGCACAACACGCCGAAGCCGCTCGTGCGCCACTATCGGCGTTCGATAGCGTAAAGGCGGAGGCGCTGTTGCGCACACGCGTTCCATGCCTTGGATGTCACGTACTGGGAGGATCGGGCGGACGCAGCGCACCCGACCTCACTCACGTGGCGTCACGGCGTTCGGCGGCGTACATCCGTGCGATCGTCACCGATCCGGCGAGCGTGTTGCCAGGAACGACAATGCCGCGCATACCGATGCCCGCACCCGTGCGCGAGCTGATCATTGCGTATCTGTCGGCAGGCACGGCGGCCGGCACGCTCGGTGCGCCACGCCCGCGCGCCGCTGGCGTGGCGATGCGTGACGGCACGAGTCTCTACGCGCAGAACTGCGCTGCCTGCCATGGTGAACGCGGCAAGGGCGACGGCCCGAACGCACGCTACCTGCCCACTCGCCCCGCAACGCATGCCGATCCGGCAACGATGTCCGTGCGCACCGACGACCGCCTGTTCGACGCGGTGTCTGGTGGCGGCTACCCGCTTGGCCGCAGCGCAATGATGCCAGCGTTCGGAGCCACGCTCACGCGCGCGGAGATCTGGCTGCTCGTGCGACACATGCGCGCGCTCTGCCGATGCGCGGGCCCAGCATGGTCGCGTCCGGCGCCCACGTCGCCGAGCGGCGCAAGTCCGCACTCGCCATGACTCGGCGACGTCCACGAAAGGCGCAGGCCCCCACCCCTGCTCCGCGCACTCCGGCACCTGCGCCGCGCATCCCGCGTCGCGCCGGACTCATTGCCGCTGGCGGTGTCGCGCTCATGCTGATCGTCGTCATGGCGATGTTCCTGCTCGGCCGCCAGTGGTCCTCGGGCACTGACGCGCTCCCGGCACCACAGGAACACGCGAGCATTGCGACAGTATCGCGCGCTGATTTTGTTGGCGCGGCCCGGTGCGCGAGTTGTCACAGCGGCGAGTTCGCGGCGTGGACGCGCTCGACACATGGCCGCGCTGGCGGAGCGCCGGGCGCCGTCGCACTGCTCGCGCCGTTCGACGGTCAGCCCATTCAATTTCGCGACGCGAAGGTTACGCCGAGGGTGCTGGCGGGGGGCCGGTACGAGTTCGTCGTGGCGCAGGAGGGCCGCCCAACGCAGACCTTGGTGGTGGAAGGCGTGGTTGGTGGGGGACACATGGCCGGCGGCGGCACGCAAGGATTCGTGACACACAATCCCGACGGCACCATTCGGTTCCTCCCTTTCGAACTGAGTAGAACGCCTGCGAGCTGGTTCTGCAACACCGGTTCGCGAACCGGAGCAGGCTGGCAGCCGATCACCGCCAGCATGCCGCTCGCCGCGTGTGGCGATTGGCCACCCGTGCGCGCCCTTGGCGACATTGCGCGCTTCGCCAACTGCCAGGGCTGTCATGGCAGCCAGGTGGAGGCGCAGTTCGACTCCAATGCGCATCGGTATCGCACCAGCGTGGCGTCACTCGCCATCAACTGCGAATCCTGCCACGGTCCGGGGCGGCGCCATGTCGAGCTGGCAACTTCGGGGCGCATGACGCACGCGAAGGACATCGGCATGCAGGCACTGGCCACACTCGACAAGGATGCGTCGAGTCGCGTGTGCTATCAGTGCCACGCGCTCAAGGATCAGCTGCAGCCGGGCTACCTTGCCGGCGATTCGCTCGAACGCTTCTACTCGCTGGGCCTTGCCCTGCTGGGCGACCGGCCGCTGACACCTGACGGACGCGTGCGAACTTTCGCCTACCAGGAGACGCAGCGCTTCAGCGAGTGCTATCGCAAGGGTGGCATGCGCTGCGCAGACTGCCACGATCCTCACAGCCAGGGGTATCGCGATGTGAACGGAGCTGCATTACCGGGCCGCGTGGATGACCGGCAGTGCACGAGCTGTCACGCGAGTCTCGCCGACCGCGTGGAAGAGCACACGCATCATCGCGCGGGCTCCGCAGG
>JAYVNZ010000161.1:0-4290 GCA_043758185.1 Gemmatimonadaceae bacterium
CGTCAGGTGCGCCCCACCGTCGCCGACCCGGCACGGCTGGCCGCTGTACACTCCACGGGTCTCCTCGACACCGACGCGGAGGCCGTGTTCGACCGGCTGACGCGGCTTGCGGTCCGGTTGATCGGCGTGCCGGCGGCGTTCATCAGCCTGGTGGACGAGCACCGGGACTTCTACAAGTCCGCGTGCGGCTTCGGCGAGCCGCTGGCGTCAGCACGTGAACTCGCTGGCCCCACGTTCTGCCACTACGCAATCCAATCGACCGCGCCGCTCGTCATCCCGGACACGGCGGCCGACCCGACGTACCGCGACGTGCCTACTGTGCGCTCGCTCGGCGTAGCGGCTTACGTCGGCGTGCCGCTCGTGGTGAACGGGCAGCCGGTAGGAAGTTTCTGCGTCATCGACACGCGCCCGCGTGCGTGGACGCCCGACGAGCTGGAGGTCATGACCGAGCTCGCCGCGGCAGCCCAGCGCGAGGTCGAACTGCGCGTAGGCCTCCGCGCCGCCGAGGCGACGAACCAGCAACTGCAGGAGCAGGCCGCGGAGCTCGAGGCGCAGAGCGAGGAGCTGCAGGCCACGGCCGCACACCTGGAGGAGCAAACCGAGTTGGCCGACGCGCTGCGGCGGGTAGCCGAAAAGGCCGGGGCGCGGATGGCGGGCGTGCTGGAAGCGATGGCGGACGCGTACTTCGCGCTCGATGCGGACTTCCGGATCTCGGCCGTGAACGCCGCGATGGAGCGCAACGTGGGACTGCAGCGCGCCGCGCTGCTGGGCAGCTCGATGTGGGAGGCGTTCCCCGGCACGGTGGGCAATGTGTTCGAGCGAAGCTATCGCGCCGCGGCGACCGAGGGGCAGGCCGCGCATTTCACGCACGACTACTCGGATGGGCGTCTCGAGCTGCTGACCGAGGTCGACGTCTACCCTGCCGAGGGGGGAGGCGTGGTGGTGTTCTGGCGCGATGTGACCGCGCGCGAGCGCCTGTTCAACGATGCGCAAGTCGCGCGGCGGGAGGCCGAGGCCGCGCGCGCGGAGGCGGAGTCGGCGCGACGCGTCGCGGAGGCGGCGAGCAAGGCGAAGAGCGAGTTCCTGGCCGTCATGAGTCACGAGCTGCGCACTCCGCTCAACGCCATCGGCGGCTACGCGGAGCTCATCGAGATGGGCATCCGGGGGCCGGTGACGCACGACCAGCGGGACGATCTCGCTCGAATCCAGAAGAGCCAGCGCCACCTGCTCGGTCTGATCAACGGGGTACTCAACTACTCGCGCGCCGAAGCCGGCGCCGTGCATTACGACGTCGGCGACGTGCCGCTGGGCGCGGTGCTCGCGTCGTCCGAGATGCTGGTTTCGCCTCAGGCGCGCGCGAAGCGGATAGCGCTGCACCTCGGCCCGTGCCTGGAGTCGCTCAGCGCGCGCGCCGACCGCGAGAAGCTGCAGCAGATCGTCGTCAACCTGCTGTCGAACGCGGTGAAGTTCACTGCCGACGGCGGGCGCGTGACCGTCACGTGCGCGCGGGACGAATCGCAGGGCGACGAGCCGCGCGTCGTGGTGCGGGTCGCCGACACCGGCCGTGGCATCGCGGCCGACGCGCTCGACCGCGTGTTCGAGCCGTTCGTGCAGGTTGACACGCGCCTCACGCGTACGGGGGAAGGGATGGGGCTGGGGCTGGCGATCAGCCGCGATCTGGCGCGCGGCATGGGCGGCGATCTCACGGCGGAGAGCACGCCGGGCATCGGGAGCACGTTCACGCTGACGCTGCCGGCTGCGTGATGACGTGGACCGGGTCGGCGTATCCGGCCGCCATCAGGAGTTGGCGACCGTGATCGTATGAAGCGATCTCCGGGCAGTCGGCTGTCAACGTGACCCGACCGCACTCGCATGGTCTTTGACAAACCGGTGTGTTGGAGCATACTCCGGCATGAACGCAGGACGAAACGACCCTTGCCCACCGGCAGTGCTGGTGCTGGCGACGGAGGAGTGTGTCCTCAGTATGGAACTGCTTGGCCATCCGCCCTCCACCGCCGACGAAGTCGCCCAGCTCATAAGTGACGCGATCGCCGCGCAGATCGCGCGTGGTTCCGTGCGGCCTTCGCGCCTGACAGTACGGCACAACGAGACTGGAGACGCCCTGGCAAGCAGGCTCCGTGGCACGGGTGAGATGGGCGTCAACGCCGCGACGTCGCTTCCATAGGTCGACGAGTTTCTGGCGGGTCTGCGCAGCCACGCGACTGGTCTGACTGAAACGATCGGGGCGCTCTCCCATCCGGACACATGGGCGGCGTGGCGCATTCCCCGCGACGCGCTCGAGACGCTGTTCGAGGCGGCCGCAACATTCTACGCCGCCGCGCCCTGGACGCTCATCGGCGGCGATGACCCGCTCTAGCTGACGACGCCTCGCGGCGCGTCCTGGTTCGCGAGCGTGCTCGGTGCCGAGGGCAATGCCTTTGGCCTCACTCTCTTCGAAAGCCTTGCCGATTTCGATGCGCTCCTCGCGACAGACAACGCGATAGATGCATTCGCAAGACAGCGGAACCCGGTCATCGCACTGAACTTCGACCTGCGGGCCGAACTGCCGAAGCCCATGCGGAGCGAGTGGCACGGAGCGGCCTGCGCATTGCTGGCTCCGGCGCCTATCCCTCGCTCTGGACGCGCAACACGATCGGCGGAGGCATCTCTCGCCCCCAGGTCGACGATCTCATCGCGTCACTCGGCGCGATCGCATCGCTGATCGCGAGCGGCGACGGCGCGGCGCTACTTGTCGATGCCCTTGCGACCGGGGGGCGACCGTTCACGTGGCGGGACCCGTCATCCGGGACACTCATTCAAAGCGATGGATTCGGTAGCGAACTCCCTCCGTTGTGGGTACCGCCCTCGCGGCTCGCAACCGCACTGCCAGAAGGCGACCGCGCGAACCCGCTCGCCGTGAGCAGCGAGGAGAGTGGTCCCCTGGAACTGAAACAGGATGCGGAGCTCATCGGGCGGTACGCCAGCTCACAAGGCGGCGCGACGCTCAACCGGGCGGAGCGCGATGTGTCCTTCGCGGTGATGTTCACGCAGGCGATGCATCTGTCTCAGTCCATTCCCCTTCGGGCCGTCACGGAATACGACTTCCGGATCTTCCTCTACGATCTTTTTCCGCGCGTCGTGTCCGCGACACTCGGCGACATGCGCGACTTGCGTTCTTCACTCCGACGGTTCCTTGCGTATCTCGCGACAGAGGAAGGGATCAGCTATTCGTGGGCCAGTCCGCTGCTGCGCGACCGGGCAGCGTTCGAGTTTCGGTGGGACACCAGCCCGCATGGAAGTCTGGACCATGGCGCGCTGCTGGAATGGATGGCGGAGTTCATGTAGCTACGAGCTCCGGACCGAGGCACACGCCCAGGACGCAACCTCAGCTGCCCGCTAGTTTCCGCGGATGCTCCTCCGCTACCTCCTCCCGACGCTCGCGTTCCCGCTCCTCGCCTTCGCGCAAATCCCCGGCGCCTCCACACCAGAGCGCCCCGCCCGCGTCGGCACGCCCGTCACCGTGCAGGTGGCGCCCGTCATCGACGGCAAGCTCGACGACGCCGCCTGGAGCCAGGCGGAACCGCTCACCGGCTTCGTGCAACGCGAGCTCCACGAGGGAGACCCGGTCACCGAGCGCACCGAAGTCCGCATCCTCACCGACGGACAGGCGCTCTACATCGGCGCCCGCCTCTACGATCGCGATGCGAAGCACATCATCGCTGGCGAAAAGATTCGCGACGTCCAGGTCGAGAACAGCGACTACTTCGCGATCGCGCTCGATACATACCTCGATCGCCAGAACGGCTTCGTGTTCGCAACGACGCCGGCGGGCGTGGAATACGACGGACAGATCGTGAAGGAAGGCGAGGGCGGCGGGCTGACCGTGGGCGGCCAGACGCGCGCGCAGTCCGGATCCATGGGCGGCTTCAACCTCAACTGGGACGGAAGCTGGACGGTGGCGACGACCATCGACTCGCTGGGTTGGACCGCGGAGTTCCGCATTCCATTCTCGACGCTGCGCTACGCCGGTGGCAGCGTGCAGTCATGGGGCCTCAACTTCGCGCGCGGCATCCGGCGAAAGAACGAAGACGCGTACTGGTCGTTCATCCCCCGGCAATTCAATCTCTACCGGCTCTCGCGCGCGGGGACGCTCGAGGGCATCCGCGTTCCGACCCCGCGCCTCGCAACGGTCACGCCCTACGTGCTGGGAGGATCGCGTCGCGACTTCGCCACCGACACGCGCTTTCAGCGCACCAGCGAAGTGGGTGCGGACGCGAAGCTGGGATTGAC
>JAYVNZ010000162.1:0-11178 GCA_043758185.1 Gemmatimonadaceae bacterium
CGCAATGCCCGGGATGTACGACGGGGCGGGCCAGTTGGCTTCGACAGGCCGGCGGATGGCGCTCCAGGCAAAGAAGACCCAGCTACCCGTGGCCACCACCGCGAGGGCGAAGCGCGCGTCACTGGCCCGTTCACGGAACGTGCGCCACACGGCCAGCGCGGCCAGCGCGAACAGCACTGGCGACACCAGGCCGAGTTGTCCGCCAATGAGGTCCAGCTCGCGTTTGATGGCCGATCCTCGCGGCGTGCCGAGTCCGTGCTGGATCTGGAAGCGGAAGGAGATCCAGTCGTGGTCGCGGTTCCACAGCAGCACGGGAAGGAACACAAGCGTCGCCACGACGCACGCGACGTATGGTCCAGGCTCACGCAGCCGGGCGCGGAGTGACGGACGCAGGACGACGGCCGCCGTGATGGTCAACGGCAACAGGATGCTTGTGTACTTGGACGAGAACGCCAAGCCGAGGCAGATGCCCGCTGTAGTCCATGCGTACGTCGAGCTGCGTGAGCCGAGTGGGGCATGGAGCGCGCGGACCACGAAGTAGAGGCCGGCGGCGCTTGCGGCGAGGAGTGGGGCGTCTGGCGTGGCGAGGATGAGCCCCGACGCCGCGAGCGGCATCAGTGCGAACACGGTGGCGGCCGTGAGTGCCGCCGACCCGCCGCCGAGCTGCCGGGCAATGAGCGTGGTGAACAGGCCGGCCGCGGCGCCGGCGATGACTGGGAACAGCCGGATGGCGAAGGCGGATGGTGCGGCCCCCACAAGGTCGGCGAGGGCGGTTCCGGCGCGGACCAGGATGGCGGTTGCGGGCGGGTGGTCGAAGTATCCGCTGGCGAGGTGGCGCGACCACTCCCAGTAGTACGTCTCGTCGGGAAAGAGCGGCAGGATTGCCGCGAAGAGCAGGCGCACCAGCAGTGCGACGAACGATACGATGAGCGCGGTGCGCCAGCGGTATGCGTCGCGTGGCGTTGCCGTATCGCTGGGGTGGATCATGCCCTCAGGCGCCGAGCGGTTGGGTGCGACGGCGTGCGGTGGTGAGCCGCCAGATGAGGTAGATGGCAATGCACCAGCCGATCCACACGATGCGTTCATCGGTGGAGAGGGCGCGGAGCATACCCCACGCCACGAGCGGTGCGCTGAACGGCAGCGCGATGCCGGATTCCGTGTTGGCGACGTAGCGTTCGACCACGCGCGTGGATTGGCGACCGCCCTGGCGAAGCACGGTGCTGATGGCGTTGCTCAGCAGTTCGGGGGCAACGGCGCGCCATTGTGGAAGGCGGATGAGCGTCCATCCGGCGGCGGTGTGCCCCCATCCGTGGTGGTCGCTGCCGGCCACGAGCGCGAGGTTGAAGCTGTCTGCCAACTGGACGATGCGCGCATGCTCGGCGCGCGTCTGGCCGAGTCCGCGTGGGGCGCCGTCCACGATCTCGATGGCACGGACCCCTGCCGTTCCCGGTCCGCGCGCGGGTGACATCTTCGCGAGATCGCCGGGGAGGGTCTCGATGAGTACCGGCTCGGCGCCGCGCAGCGCACTCGCCATGTTGAGTGACTGTTCGTCCACGTCGCGCAGGTTGTCGGTGAGGATGCCGCGATACATGCGATCGGCGTCGAGCACGTTGACGTGTTCGCCGCGCCACGACACCTCGATGGCGGGCAGCAGGATGGTGCCATCGCCTCCGCGCGATGGGTTGTTGGCCCATGCGTCGCGCGCGCCCTCGAAGGTGCGGTGGTCGGTGACGAAGGCGACGTCGAATCCGGCGTCACGGTGCCAGGCGCGGACGTCTTCCGGTGTCCAGTCCGGGCGTCCGTCGTGCGAAAAGCGCGTGTGCGAGTGAAAATCCGCGATGAGGATGTCGGGGCTGGTGTCGAGTGCCGCCATGGGCCGCGGAATGATGGCGACGGCTGTGTAGAGCGCGAGCAGGAGCACGAGTCCCACACCGATGCGGGCAACCTCGCGCAGCGCCCTGCGGCGCGGCAGCGCATCACGAAGCGCGGCGCGACCGAGTGCCAGCCACCAGGCGAGGTATGCAAGGACGACGGTCACGCCGAACGCGATGTGCTGGCGCGCGCTCATGAGGGTGACCGTGTCGAGGACGTTGGACACCGGTGCGAGCAGCAGGTAGGCGATGGGCCGACGCAGCGTGACTTCGGGGACGGGGCCCAGCGTGGCGGCGTCGCGGACGGTGGGGACGGCGACGGCGGCGCTCAGGATCACGAGCGCGGCGACGACGAGCAGGCCGGTTGGAACGGCGCGCAGGCGGCGGTGGGGAAGCATGAACATTAGGATTGGAAACTAGCGGCCGTAACGGGGGACGGCTCGCTCGCTATCGCTCGCTGGACGGGGGACGGGCGACGGCGCTTCGCCACAAACACCGTCTCGCATAGTATACCAGCATGGCAAATCTTCTCGCGCACGAAACCAGTCCCTACCTGCTGCAGCACGCGCACAACCCTGTGCACTGGCACCCGTGGGGTGAACTGGCGCTCGCGCGATCGCGGGATGAGGGCAAGCCCATCCTGCTGAGCATCGGCTACTCGGCGTGCCACTGGTGCCACGTAATGGAGCGTGAGTCGTTCGAGAACGACGAAACCGCCGCGCTCATGAACGAGCACTTCGTGTGCATCAAGGTGGATCGCGAGGAGCGGCCGGACATCGACGCCATCTACATGCAGGCCACGCAGGCGATGACGGGACACGGCGGCTGGCCGATGACGGTGTTCCTCACGCCGCAGGGTGAGCCGTTCTTCGCGGGCACGTATTACCCGCCGGACGACCGGCACGGGATGCCCAGCTTTCGTCGCGTGATGCTCGGCGTGGCGGATGCGTGGGCCAACCGGAAGGACAGCGTCATCCGCACGGCGGCGCAGATGCGCGAGCTCTATGCGGCGAGCACGGAACGCACGCGGGCAACTGGCGTCCTGGACGACGCACTGTTCACGCGGGCAATGGCATCCCTGCGCCAACGGTACGAGCCGACGTTCGGCGGATTTGACGGCGCACCGAAGTTTCCGCCGACCATGGCGCTGGACTTCGCACTGCGCCAGTGGGCCCGTACGGGTGACGCGGACGCACTGACGATGGCGACGCACACGTTCCGGCACATGGCGCGCGGCGGCATCTACGACCAGGTGGGCGGTGGATTCTCGCGCTACAGCGTCGATGCCTTCTGGCTGGTGCCGCACTTCGAGAAGATGCTCTACGACAACGCACTGCTGGTGCGGCTCGGCGCGCACCTGTGGCAAGCCACGGGCGATCTCGAGGTGCGTCGTGTCATCGACCAGACCATCGGGTGGATCGCGCGGGAGATGACGTCGCCCGAGGGTGGATTCCATTCCTCGCTGGACGCGGACAGCGAGGGCCACGAAGGCCGCTATTACGTGTGGGATGCCGGCGAGCTGGACACGCTGCTCGGGGAGGACGCCACGCTGGTGAAGGGCTACTGGGCGGTGACGCCCGCTGGAAACTTCGAAGGACGCAATATCCTCAACGTGCCGCACGAGCCAGACGCATTTGCCGAGACGCATGGGGTGACGCTTCCGGAGCTGCAAACGGCGGTGGAGCGCGCGGAACGCATCCTGTTCGAGGCGCGAGAGCGGCGCGTGCGCCCCGGGCTCGACGACAAGATCCTTGCGGGATGGAACGGGCTGATGCTGCGCGCCCTTGCCGAGGCCGCGCGTGCGTTCGGCGACGCGGACGTTGCGGTGATGGCGGTGCGCAGTGGGGAATTTCTCTTCGGTGCGCTGGTGCATGAGGGGCGCGTGATGCGCTCGTACAAGGATGGCGTCGCGAAGATTCCCGGGTTCCTGGAGGACCATGCGTCGCTCGCGTTGGCCGCCATCGCGCTGTACAACCTGACGTTCGACCGTGTGTGGCTGGATCGCGCCCGCGCACTTGGCGAGGAGATTCTCGCGCGGTTCTGGGATGAGGCGGTGCATGCATTCTTCGACACGGCAGACGATGGCGAGACGCTCGTCACGCGGCCGCGCGACGTGACGGACAATGCCATGCCCTCGGGTACGTCACTGGCGATCGAGCTCATGGTGATACTGGGCGACCTGTTCGACGACGTGCGCTACACGACGCGGGCGACGCACATGCTGGAGACGATCGCGGAGCCGATGGCGCGATATCCCACGGCGTTCGGTCATGCGCTGGGTGCGGCGGACATGCTGGTCCGGGGGGCGGTGGAAGTGGCGCTCGTGGGCGCGGTGGGCGATGCAGCGTTCGACGCGCTGGCGGCTGTGGTCGCGGGCAAGTACGTACCGTCGCTTGTCATGGCTGGCGGGACGGATGTCGAAGGGATTGCCTTGATGGCAGGGCGATCGGCAGACGTCGCGACGGCGTACGTGTGCCGGCGGTATGCGTGCTCGGCGCCTACTCGCGATCCGGTGGAGCTTGAGCGGCAGCTGCAAGCAGCGGGGTACTTGGCTGGGATTGACGGGACGGGCAGACTTCAGCGCGCGGACGGCTGAAGTCGGAGGGCAGGCGGCCGACATCGGGCGCCGACTCGAGTGTGGTTTGCGCCCGGTCTGGATGTCCTTTCGAGTGACGTCAGAAGCAGAATACAGATTTCGGACATCGCACCCTGCGTTGCTGACGTCAGAGGGATGTCACTTGCCCACTGACCAATGTTTCGCGGACCGCCACTTCGCCGGATCGAACAGCGCGTCGTCGAGCGGGACGTCAGTGCGCATGTCCGAGTAGTCCTCGTGGAACACCAGCTTTCCGTCCGTATGGATCTCCACGCGGGGCGCGACCCAGGCGTCACCGCGTCGCTCGTAATTCAGGAAGCGCACCTCCTGCACCTTGGTCGTGTCGCGCGCTGGTTCGAGCGTGCGGATGAACACGAGATTCTCCGCGTCGATCCAGAACTGCTTGCGATGCAGGTCGCCCTTGCGTGCGCCCACCACGAGCATGGGCCGGCGCTGGAAGGTGTCGGTATGCATCACGGTGAGGTCGAAACCCTCCTTGCGCAGCAGCGCCTCCGTGCGCGCCGGTGGATTTCCATAGACGTCGAACCCGAGCAGCAGGAGCGGGTTGATGGACGGCGTGCCGCGGAGCGGGCGGCCGTTGGTGATGGTGAATGCGCTGTCACGCACGTAGAGGACGCCGTTGCCCGCGCTGATGGGATCGAAGTCGATGCGCAGCTTGCCGGGCAGGTCCAGCGCCTCGTACCACGTCTGCACGTTCCACTTGCCATCTGCCTGGAGGCGTGAGGTCTTCTGCGTGAAGGTCAGCGTGTGATACCACTTGCCGGCGTACCGCGCATGCATGGCGGCGATGACGTCAGCGCCGGTGGCGTAGCTGGCGCGCACGGGCGCCACGACAACGGGGGCGGGCGCGGGCGCCGGCGCGGGGGCAGAGGAGCGGCACGCGACGAACAGGCCGAGCGAGAGAACCGCGATGACTGCGGCGGGACGTGTGGTTGAACGCATGATGAAAGGTTCCCGGGCGGACGTCGGGGCGCAACGGGGGAAGAGCAGGTCTCCTGCCCTTCGGCTTCGCGCAGGCGGCAGAGAGCAAGTCCTTCGCTTCGCTCAGGACGACAATGCGGCCTGCGCTCATCAAGTATGGCCGCGCCTGCTGACTGGTGCGGCCCCACGCAACTCCCTATGCTTTCTCCATGAGCGACGACGCCCCTTCATTCGTGCGAGGTATCTTCGCCGGCGCGATCCACGACAGCCTGCTGTTTCCGTTTCCCGCACCGTTGACTGACAGGGATCCGGACGAGGCCCGCATCGTGCGCCGGCTGCTGTCCGACCTGGACCGGATGAGCCACGGGCTCATCGACTCGGCGAAGTTCGACGAGGAAGAGACGATTCCCGAGGACGTCATCCGCGGCATTGCGGACGCAGGATTCCTGGGCATGTCCATTCCGCGCGAGTACGGCGGGCTCGGCCTGTCGCCCTCCGCGTATTCGCATGTGTTCGGCGCGCTGTCGAGCCTCGATCCGTCGCTGGGCGTTCTCGTGGCCGTACACTGCGGGCTGGGGTCGAAAGCCATTGTCCTGTTTGGAACCGACGCGCAGAAGCAGCGCTACCTCCCGATGCTGGCGCGCGGCGACACGCTCGCGGCGTACGCGCTCACGGAGCCGGAAACAGGGTCCGACGCGCAGAACATCGTGTCGCAGGCACAGCAGAACGCAGACGGCAGCTGGACGCTCACGGGGCACAAGCACTGGATCGGCAACGCGCATCGCGCGGGCGTCATTGCGACGTTCGCGCAGACACCCGTGGAGCGCGACGGAAAGACCATCCTGCGGCCCACGGCGTTCATCATCCGCCCGGAGATGCCGGGGTTCGAGGTGGTGCGGACCTTCCGGAAGATGGGCATCCGCGGCTCGACGCAGGCGGAACTGGTCTATCGCGACATGCAGGTGCCAGCCGACCACGTGCTCGGCACGGTGGGCAAGGGGTTCCACGTAGCCGTGCAGGTGTTGAATGGCGGACGCATGACACTGGCGGCCGGATGCACGCACGGCACCAGGCGCATCCTCGGCCAGATGGTGGAGTTCAGTGAGTCGCGCGTGCAGTTCGGCCGGCCCATTGCCGACTTCGAGATCACGCAGCGCAAGCTCGCGCGCACGGCCACCGACGCGTACGCTGCCGATGCAATGCTGGCGGTGCTCGCGCACCTCGCGGACCTGCCGAACGCGGACTATTCGCTCGAAGCAGCGTGCTGCAAGGTGTTCGCGAGCGAGATGCTGTGGCGTGCGGCGGACGAGATGGTGCAGGTGGCAGGCGGTCGCGGCTTCGTGAAGCCGTACCCGTACGAGCGCACGTTACGCGATGCACGGATCAACCGCATCTTCGAGGGAACGAACGACGTACTGCGCCTCTTCATTTCGCTGAACGGTATCCGTGGCCCCGCGGAGGATCTCAAGGAACTGGGGATTGCCTTGCGTCGTCCGCTCAAGAACCTGGGGTTGCTGTCGGAATTCGCGGCGTCGCGCATTGCGGAACGGTTTGGTGCAACGCCGACGCTCGACGTCGAGCTGCACGAGCGGCTCCAGGGTCATGCACGACACTTCGAGAAGCACGTGCAGGAATTGAAGGATGGTGCCGAGCGGGTGATTCGGGAGTATCGGAGTGCGGTGGTGGACCGGCAGCAGGAGCTCGAGCGGTTGAGCGACATGGCCATCGAGATGTTCGCGACTGCATGTGTGCTGTCGCGCACGCAGGAGTTGCTCGCGGAGCGCGGCGAGGAGGGGTGCGCGCATGAACTCGCGTTGTGCGACCTGTTCGTGGTGGATTCGGGACGCAGGTTCCGGGCGAACCGGGGCGCACTGCTGTCCGCACAGGACGAGTTGCGACGGACGATTGCCCGTGGCGTGCGCGACGCTGGTGGCTATGCGGTACCCAACACCATCCTTCCCGACGAGTCACTCGTGACACAGGACGAAAGCCGATGACCACAGCGCGACGACGCATCTACGACATCTCTGTTGCGCTGCGCACGGGCGGCCTTGTGTATCCTGGCAATCCCGCCATCAGCATCACGCAGCAGCAGGCTATCTCGCAGGGTGCCGGCGCGAACGTATCGCGCATCGACATGGGGTCGCACACGGGAACGCACGTGGATGCGCCGAAGCACTTCTTCGACGATGGCGCTGGTGTCGACGCGCTGTCGCTCGACGTGCTCACGGGGCCGTGCCGCCTGCTGGCGTTCTCCGATGCCGTGATGAGCATTGGCGAGGCGGAGCTTCGCGCGCATGACCTGACTGGCGTGACGCGCGTGCTGCTGAAGACGCGCAACTCCGCATGGCTCGCGAGTGGGAGCACGGAGTTCCATCCCGACTACACGTACCTGGCGCCCGATGGTGCGGAGTACCTTGCCGCCATTGGCGTGACGCTGGTGGGTGTGGACTACCTGTCGGTGGAGCAGTTCCACTCGGGGCACCACCGTACGCATCGCACGCTGCTGGAGCGCGGGATCATCATCGTGGAAGGGTTGCAGTTGAGCGAACCGCCAGCGGGGAAGTACGAGCTCTATTGCCTGCCGGTAAACTTTGCTGGGCTTGATGGGGCGCCGTGCCGGGCGATTCTTGTCGAGTAATGTCGTCCTGAGCGAAGCGAAGGACCTGCTTCGGGCTCGACGACAAGCAGGTCCTTCGCTACGCTCAGGACGACATCACGATCACACCAACAACACCTGAACGGCATGACCGCACCCAGCACACCGATCTCACCGAAGGCACGGCCGACGAGCACGTTCGGCGCCATTGGGCATCATGCAGAGCGTGCGGATCACTGCACCATGGTGATCTTTGGCGCCACGGGCGACCTCACCAAGCGCAAGTTGTTTCCCGCCCTGTACCAACTGGCGGCGGAACACCTGCTCGCACCGGGCTTTGCCGTGCTCGGGGTGGGGCGCGAGGCAGGCGAAACCGACCAGGGCTTCCGCGAGAAGATGCGCGCGGCGCTCTCGGAGTCGGACGAGGTGAAGCGGGTGGATGACGACGTGTGGCAGTGGCTGGCGCAGCGGATCTTCTACACCGGCGGCGATGCGAGCGACGAGGCCACGTATGCCGAGATCAAGCGGCGGCTCGGCGAAATCGAGGCGTCGCGGCCGGTGGAGGAGCACAACCGGTTCTTCTACCTCGCGGTACCGCCGAGCGTGTTCGAGACCATCGTGCGGCACCTGGCGAGCAGCGGGCTGGTTCCGCGAATGGACGACAGCGCCGCGCGCCCCTGGGCACGTGTGGTCGTTGAAAAGCCGTTCGGCCACAGCCTGGAGACAGCGCTTGAGCTGAATGCGCTCGTGCTGTCATTGTTTGCGGAGTGCCAGGTGTATCGCATCGATCACTTCCTGGGGAAGGAGACGGTGCAGAACGTACTGGTGCTGCGCTTCGCGAATTCAATCTTTGAACCATTGTGGAACCGGCGGTGGATCTCGCACGTGCAGATCACTGCCGCGGAGGCGGTGGGAGTGGAGGCGCGCGGCAAGTACTACGAGGAAGCCGGCGTGGTGCGCGACATGTTCCAGAACCACCTGATGCAGCTGCTCGCGCTCACGGCCATGGAGCCACCGCCGAGCATGACGGCGGATGCCGTGCGCGACGAGAAGGTGAAGGTGCTGAAGTCGGTGCGGTGGCTCACGCCGGAGACCATTCCGACGAACGCGGTGCGTGCACAGTACAGCGCCGGCGTGGCGGGTGGGAATCTTGTCGCGGGCTATCGCGACGAGCCGGATGTGGCGCCTGACTCCCAGACGCCCACGTACGCGGCCGTGTGCTTCCATATCGACAACTGGCGGTGGAAGGGGGTGCCGTTCTACCTGCGCAGCGGCAAGCGGATGCCCAAGCGCTATTCGGAGATCGCGGTGACGTTCCAGGCGCCGCCCCACCTGATGTTCGGTGGTGAGGGCTCCAACCGCGAGCTGCAGCCGAACGTGCTGGTGATGCGCGTGCAGCCGAACGAGGGGGTGTCGCTCAACTTCGAGGTGAAGGTGCCGGGCGCTGCGGTCGCGCTCACGCAGCATCTCGAGGTGGCGCCTGTGGACATGGACTTCAGCTATGCCGAGGCGTTCGGGGAAACGGCGGCGCCGGCGTACGAGACGCTGTTGCTGGACGTGATGATCGGCGAGATGACGCTGTTCACGCGGAGTGATGAGGTGCAGGCGGCGTGGAAGATCATCGATCCGCTGTTGAAGTTCTGGGAGGAGCATTCGCCGAAGCCGATGCCGACGTATCCCGCGGGTTCGTGGGGGCCGGCCGAGTCGGACCGGCTGTTGTCGCTGGAGGGTTCGCGTTGGCGAGTGCCGTGAGGAGAGCGGGCGGCCGAGAGATGCCGAACAACAGCAGCGACAACAGCAACACCACCAACACCACCACCAACACCACCAACACCAACACCACCAACACAAACAACAACAACAACAACCGCAACAACAACAGCAACAAAAGGCATTAACCACGGGGGACACAGAGGACACGGAGGAGTGCGACTGCACTGAGCAGCGTGAAGTCACCACGTTACAATCTGCTTTCCCCTGTGACCTCTGCGACCTCTGTGGTTAATGCTTTTTGCTTTTGCTTTTGCTGTTGCTGTTGCAGTTGCGCTTCAACACGGCGCCAAACCCACTACACGGCGTCCGACAACGACGTGAAGTTGAAATCCTTCACCCGGAGCGCTGGCATCACCTGCCCGGCCGCCGTACGCTCGGCACGCCCTATTTCATCGATCTTGCCAAGCATGAAGAGCGGGCTCTCGTTCCAGCGGAAGTTCTTGAGCGCCTGCGTCACCTTGCCCTTCTCGATCAGGAACGTGCCATCGCGCGTGAGGCCCGTGAGCAGCACCGTGCGCTGGTCGAGGAAGCGGATGTAGAAGAAGTGCGTGACGAGGATGCCACGTTCCGTGCCGGCGATGAGTTCCTCGGTGCTCTGTGTGCCGCCGACGAACTTGAGGCCACCGCCACCACCGCCAAATCCACCGCCGCCTCCGCCACCACCACCGCCACCACCCGTGGTAGGCTGCACACCCTTCTGCCCCGCCCAGTAGCGATCGTACGAGAACTGCTTCAGGATGCCGTTCTCGACATACACCACGCGCTTGAGCGGAAGTCCGCTGGTGTCGAAGGGCTGCACCAGCAGGTCGGGATCCGTGGGATCGGAGTAGATGGTCACGCGCTCGTCCGCGATCTTCTCGCCGAGCTTCGTGCCGCCGCCCGGCTTGCTGAAGGTGCCGCGCCCTTCGTCGTTGTTGCGGGCGTTGAAGCTGCCAATGAGCAGCGGCATGATGTCGGCAACGGCTTGTGGCTCGAGCACAACGGTGTACAGTCCGGGTTCGATGGCCCTGGGGTTGTGGCTGCGTACCGCCTTCTGCGCAGCCACGCGGCCGAGCGCGGCGGGATCGATCAGGGTCCAGTCGCGTGCGCCGGCGCTGGCCCAGCCGGAACCGGTGGCGTCCGGCGTGCGCACCGTTGTGGAAAGGTCGGCGTCGCTGTTGCGATGGTAGGCGAAGAGACCCTTGCTGGTTGCCACGGCATTGGATCCCGCGGTGGCGCGCAGGAATCCGGCGACGAACATGCTGGGCGTGCCTACAGCCGTCTTCTCGGCCACATCGATCGTCCGCTTTGCTGCAACCGCGCGTGTCTCGGGGGTGAGGTTGGCGGTGGTGTCGAAGTAGCCGTTGACCGGCGTGTACGTCTGTGGACCGAGTTCCGGCATGGCCTCCGGATCTTCC
>JAYVNZ010000163.1:0-4277 GCA_043758185.1 Gemmatimonadaceae bacterium
CCCGTCACCCACCCGTCCGCCTCGCGCACCCCGATTCCCGCGGCCTCCTGCCCGATGATCCAGCTGCCGATGATCGGGCGCTTGCCCGCGAACTCTGGAATTGGAGCAAGCTCCTGGAACACGTAGCCCTCCGCCCCATACTCGCCCGTCGATTCAACGTGCTCCTTCATCGTGTGCACGGTGACGTTTGCGCCTTCACGTGAGAGCAACGGCTTCCTGGCATACTCGAACATGCCGTGCGGCTCGTCGAAATAGGACGGCAGCAGGTTGCCATGCCCCGGAAACATCTCCCAGAGAATGGGCAGGATGCCCTTGTTCGACAGCACCATCTTCCAGGCAGGCTCGATCATCATCGTAGTTGCCACTCGCAGGTGATCGCCGAAGGGCTCGTGCATCAGCCACTCCCACGGATACAGCTTGAACAGCGTGTCGAGGCGTACGTCCTCGAGGTCGCACAGCTCGCGCGACTGCGGATCCCAGCCGATATCGCCCATCGCCAGCAACTTCACCTGCAACCCGGCCTGCGCCGCCGTCTCGGCGAGATAGGCCGCAGTCATGCCGTCTTCGAGATCATCGACGGACGCGAAGTGCACCAGAGGGCCGAGTGGACCGCTGCTGGGCAGGTCACCCTGCACGAACTTCCAGTAGTCCACCAGCTTTTCGTGCACGGAGTTGAACTGGTCGGCGCCCGGGTGGAGCGCCTGAAGCCAGTCCCACTGGATGACCGATACTTCGAGCAACGAAGTAGGCGTGTCAGCGTTGTACTCCAGCATCTTGGGCGGCGACGTGCCGTCATACGCGAGGTCGAACCGCCCGTAGACGGACGGCGGCTCTTCTGCCCAGCTCTTCGTGATGAGCGGAATGGCGTGCTCCGGAATCCTGAGCTCCGCATAGCGTCGCTCGTCGATCACGTGCTGCACCGCCTCCAGGCAGCGCTCGTGCAACTCGTTCGTCGCACGCTCCAGCGTCTCGATCTGCGCCGTGGTGAACTGGTAGTACGCATCTTCGGACCAGTAAGGCGTCTGGCCAGTGTGCCACTTCAGGCCCCGCGCCTCGACGGCAGCCTGCCAGTCGGGACGCGGGGTGCTCACGATGCGTTCCATGTCAGCTTCCGCCGAAGCCGCGCACGCCACCAATGCCGCCGAAGCCGCCGCGGACCACCGTTGTGCGGCCTGCCGACGATCCGCCCAGGTGCGGCGAATACGCCGAGGGCGACAGCGCGCGGACTGTGCCCCCCGAGCGTACGTAGCCCGAGTAGCCGTTGTGGTAGAACAGGAACGGCGACGCATACACGTGGTGATACCACATGCCGCCGTAGTAGTAGCCCTGATGCTGCGTGGCGTAGAGACACGCCGCTTCCTGGTAAACCTGCGGCAGGCAGGGATCCACGCCCGACACGAGCGCAGGACCATTGTTGCAGCCCACGATGGCGGCAAGGGCGGGCACAAGGGCGAGCGGAACAGCGAAGGAGCGCTTGATGGAGGTCATATGGGTAGCAGGAAAGTATGTCGTCCTGAGCGAAGCGAAGGACCTGCTCGTCGCACGTAAAAAGCAGGTCCTTCGCTGCGCTCAGGACGACAGAATGCTTCGTTCACTCACAACGACATTGTCCCTACGAGACTGAACCGAAATCAGTGCCACTCGAACCAGGCTGGAGGGGCGAGCCAATCCTCCCCCACGTCGCCAATCGGCGCACCCGGCGGCGCGCCGGCAATCACCGCCATGCTCGCCACCTCGGCAGGATTCTCCAGCAGTCGCTTGATGTCGCCCGCCAGCAACACGTGCTGGGCAACATCCGCCTCGGTCTTGCCGGGCTCGCTCTTCAGTCGGGCCACCAGCCGCTGCAGCTTCAGCGTTGCCACGGCCCGCACCTGGCCATTGCTCGATCCCGTAGCCAGCCAGACGAGACGGCTCACCAGCGCGCGCTCCTCCGCACGACGGACCTCCGCTTCGTACGGCGTGCTCGTTGGCGCATCGAACGTTGCGCGCGTGAGCCGGTCGATGACTTCCTCCAGCCCGGGCAGCGACGGATCAACGGCATGCTGGGCCACGATGCGTGACGCGCGATCGAGCTGGAGCACGAAGCCAATCGTCACGTCGGATGCGATGGCGCCGGGCGCGATGGGATCGAACGCCTCGCCCGTGGTGCGCGCGAACAGTTCGCGATGCAGGCCATATCCTGGCGGCCGAGGCGGAATGAGCGCCAGCAGCTTGGCGGGAATCACGAGCTCGGACGGCTTCAGTGTTGCCGCGAGCGCATCAAGCGCCTTGCGCTGATTGACGGCACTTTCCCATCGCGTGGGCGTCCGCCCGTCGCCACGCATGGCGTACACGAAGTCCTGTCCGCCGAGCATCGATGAGGCAGACTCTACCGCATATCTGTGGTACATGAAGATGGGCACCAGCGGTTCCTCTATCATCGTCATCGGCGCGCCGGTGCGGATGGTCTGCTCGCCAATGCGATTGAGCGCAGCGCGGCGCACCTTCATCAGGTGCGCGAGCTCGTCAGCCTGGTTGGCGCCATTCGTCCACTGGTCTGCGCGCGGGTGGATATCGATGTCCTGGTTGGTGAAATAGCGCAGGTCCGCGGTCCATGCGTCGTCGAGGATCTTCGCCAGCGGCGCCGCTTCCGGCGTGCCGGGGGCAAACTGCCGGTAGCCATAGTTGATGGCCACCTTGTCCCAGTCGCCGATGCGCGCGGCATACGCATGCGACAGGTCGATGGTGCCGTCGTCCTTCAGGGTCTCGAGCGGATGCGGATAGTCCATCACGGAAATCCATCCGTTGCCGCTGTCGTAGTAGTTGTGGCCGAGTCCCAGGGTGTGTCCCACTTCGTGTGCCGCGAGCTGGCGGATGCGTGCGAGCGCTGTTTCGTAGAGGATCGCGGGCTTCTCGCTGCCGGTGACGTACGGCGACAGCAACCCCTCGAAGATCAGGTAATCCTGGCGGTCGCGGAGTGATCCCAGCGTGACGGTGGCCTTGATGATCTCCCCGGTGCGCGGATCGGTGACGGTGCCGCCGGAGCTCCACCCTCGCGTGGAGCGATGCACCCAGTTGATCATGTTGTAGCGGATGTCCATCGGGTCGGCGCCGTCGGGCAGCACGTTTACCCTGAAGGCATTACGAAAGCCGGCGGCCTCGAAGGCCTGGTTCCACCAGCTCGCCCCTTCGATGAGCGCCTTCTTCACATCTTCGGGAGCGCCCGGATCCACCCAGTATTGAATGGGTGTCACGGCTTCGCTCATGGCGGCCGACGGGTCCTTTTTCTCCAGCCTGTGGCGGCGCACGTAGTGCACCATCATTGGGTCGCCAATGGGCGTGCTGTAATCCACGTAGCTGATGCCGCCGTACCCGGCGCGCGGATCGTCATTGCGCGGCTTGTAGTTGGCGTCGGGCAGTTCGACGAACGACGCATGCTCGCGGAGCGTGACGGCATCGGGCGTTGGCGTCACGCTGGCGACGCTGCCGGAGAACAGGCCGCCACCGTACCCGCCGCCCTGTCGCGAACCAATGGGTTCAGGGCCCTGTGTGGGGCCCGCCGCATTGCCACGTGCACCCGCCGGCTCGCTGGCGAACGTGAGGGTGACGTCGACCTCGGTGTTCTTCGGGAAGCCGCGCGTGTTGGGGAGAAAGACCGCGCTGCGCGTGGGATCGAGACGCCAGACGCCGGGCCGCAGCGCGCCGACTGCGCCATTCATGTCGCGCAGGAAGAATGGCGTCGCATCCACGAGCACGTGGTCGCCGGTCTCCGCCATGACGGTGAAGCCCCACAGTACCGAGCGCGCAAAGGATTCTTCCACCGACTTCCTCTCGCGCGGATTGCTGCTGCTGGACCGGAACGACTGGTTGGGCTGCACCAGCAGCACCTTGGGTCCCACACGCTGAAACAGGACGACCTTCCCCGCACCGCCAGCGCCGCGATCCAGCCCGATGTCATTGGACCCGAGTCCGGCAGACAGCCCGGTGGAGAACAGGAACTCGGAGTCAAAGCGCGGAATCTCGAGCAGCAACGAGCCCGTGCGTTCATCCCAGTACAGCGGAAAGTAGCCGTCGATCTTGCGCAGGCCGGCTGTGCGGTCACTGATCGACGGGATGGCGGCAGCGCGAGTCGGCGCGGGCTGCTGCGCAGCGAGGCTGCCTGACGCTGCCAGGGCAACGAGTGCGGCGAGGATTGGTCTGACGGAGTTCATCTGTGACGGTGAATGATGTGATTCTGGGTGTCGTCCTGAGCGCAGCGAGGGACCTGCTCTTTGTTCGCTGGCCAAGAGCAGGTCCTT
>JAYVNZ010000164.1:0-15434 GCA_043758185.1 Gemmatimonadaceae bacterium
TTGAACTTCGCAATGTTCGCGGTCTGCGAAAAGTCGCCGCTGGTCTTGTAGCCCGCAGGCACCGTGACCGGCAGCTTTGCGCTCACACCCGCAGCCGTCAGGTTTGCGTAGCCTGAATCCAGCACGGCGGACGCAAAGGCAAGCACCGCCGTCTTGGTGCGGATTGGATCCGGCTCGATGATCGCGTCGGTTTGAATGATCACACCGAGCGAGTCACGCAGTTGAAGCAGCCGGACGTACTGCAGCGCCTTGATTGTCTGGACGAGGCCGACGACAACCTTCCTGTCGCCCGCGTCGAGGCTCGCCGTGGAGGGACTGACGAGAACCTGGTTCGCCGCACGAATCGTCGTATAGTACCCGTTCCAGCCCGAGCCGCCGATGAAGGCACTCGGATCCATGGGTTGGGCGATAAGGTCGGACACGAAACGAGGCTCGTTCGGGTCCGGACGCAGCGCGTTGCGCGCCAGTCCTTCCGGATAGAGGAGGTAGGAGAACGCGGCGACGGCCGAGCGATCCTGGGCGAGCACCCCGGTCAACAGATTCTGGATCGGCTGGGCCGTACCCGCGAGCACGCCGTCTTCATTCGGCGCGTTGAGCGGCTCCGAGCAGGCTCCTGCGAGCACGAGCATGCTCGCGATTGCCGCAATAGTCTTATTCATAGAGGAGGTCACGTCGTTTAGAAGTTGGCGTTCATGGAGAGGAAGAACTGTCGGCTCGGCGGGTATGGTGCGAGATCCCAGAGCCGGTTCAGCGGTGCGTTACCGAAGTTCGAGACCTCGGGGTCGAGGCCGCGGTAGTTCGTCCAGGTCTTCAGATTACGACCGCTCAGTTCCAGACGTACATCGTGCGCCGAGTTTCCAAAGAGTGCGTTCGAGACCCGGTTGTTCACTGAGTAGCTCAGCGTCACCTCGCGCAGCTTCGCGAAGCTGGCGTGCTCCAGGAACGAGGGGAAGCCCGCTGCGTAGCCGGTCTGATCCCTGTTGTTGATCGTCGTGTCTGCGAAGTTGCCGCCGTCGATGCTGCTCTGACCGTTGACACCCGTCTCCAGATACGTCTGACTCAGGTTCGCGAGCCAGCCCCCACGTCGCCAATCGACGAGGGTGGAGAGCCGAAATGGGCCAGCCGTGAAGTCGTTCGAGAAGCCCATGGTGAAATCCGGACCAGCCGAGCCGTAGTGCTGCTCGTGGCGGCCGATGGACTTCATGACACCGTTCACCAAAGCTGAATCGAAACCGGCGAACGAGACGACCTCGTCTGGGGCGTACCCCTCCTGCACCTTCACGCGAGCTGTGCGCGTGCCGAAACCATTGCCGGTGTAGAACGGCGGTACGAGTTTGGGCAGCTCAGTCACGATGCCGCGGTTGCGCGAGTAAGTCGTACGAGACTGCCAGGACAGCCTGCTGGTCTGGATCGGCAACAGGTTTATACCGATCTCGACGCCGTTGTTCCGGAGCCGGCCGCCATTGATGATGGCGGTGGAGAAACCGGTGGACGGGGCAAGGCCGCTCGCCAGCACGAGGTCGCGCGTGACCTTGTGGTAGAGCGTGAAATCAGTACCGGCGCGACCGCCGAAGAACTGGGCGTCAAAGCCCCCCTCGGTTTCCGTGGTGATCTCCGGGTACACCGTCGACAAGCCGACCGTCGTCGACGGACGAAGACCGACGATCCCGTTCTCGGGCAACTGCGAGAGCAAGGTGTACTTGAATCCCGATGGTACACGATTGCCGGCCACACCGGCGGCGATACGCAACTTCACGTTGTCGACGTGACTGGGAAGGTACGGCACGTTGTACGACGCCGAGAATTTCGGATAGGCGTAGAACTTGGCCGTGTCACCATTGGTGCTCGACCGCTCGCCGTTCACGGCCGCCGTGATCAGGAGCCGCTCGCCAGCCGTGAGGAATTCCTCCTGCGCGTAGACGGAGAAAGTGCGGGTGAGATCCTGATTCTGCGACGCCGCCGTCTGCGTGGCCGATGCGAAGTTGGTGATGCCCGGAAAGAGGCCCTGCCCCCGGTTGGTGGCTTGACGGAACTCCGAGTGCTCCTGACGAATGCCTCCCGAGGTCGTCGCTGCCCCGTACCGCATGAACAGCTTGTGCACCAGCGAGGCATTCAGGTTCGCATTGACGACGTTGCTGTTGTTGTCCACCACCGTGCCCGGGAAGGGGCTGATGTTGCCACTCTGCTCGATGTACGTGTTGGGCGGTGAGTAGATGCGCCCGTGATCAGCATAGGCGTCAAGGCCGCCGAGCACGTTGAAGTTCAGTGTCTGCTTCTCGTGCGCAAGAATCGCCCAGTCCGCCTGCACATTCCCCAGCATGCGGTACACGTCTTCCGGCGTGCGGATGTTCTCCTCGTTCTGGAGAATGTTGATGTCGCCGGCGTACGGGTTGCGGATGTAGTCGCCCGTCTTCGGATCGCGACGGGAGAAGTCGAAGTACGTTGGTGTTTCGCCGATGACCGTGTAAGGCGCGATGTTGTTGTTGTCGTTGCCGAACACGCCGCGCTCCGTCAGGGTGTGCAGAATCTCGCTGTTCGCGCGCAGGTTCAGCGCGGAGCCCAGCTGCTGTCCGGCGTTGAAACGCAGCGATTGCTTCGTGTAGCCGCTGTTCTTGGTAATGCCGCCGTCGTGCTTCACCATCGCGGACGTGAAGTACGTGGTTCCGCCATTGCCGCCGCGAAGCGACGCGCCGGTCTCGTACGACAGCTTCCGCTGGCCGAACAGCTGCTCCTGTGGGTCAACGCACCCCGCATAGTCCTCGGGCGCCAGGGTGATGTCGAAGTCCGCCTTCGCCTCGAGCTTCGCCTGGTCGTACGTGAAGCAGCGCATCTTGTACTTGTTGCTGAGCGCCTGTGTGCCGAACCGCTGGACGACACTCAACGCCGGCTTGCCGTTCAGCCCGCGCTTGGTCGTGATGACCACCACTCCATTGGAGCCGCGCGAGCCGTAAATCGCCCCGGCCGACGCACCCTTCAGGATCTCGAGCGTCTCGATATCCTCGGGATTCAGGTCGGCAACGCGATTCACAGCCTGGTCCTGGATGTTCGTGACGCCACCGCCGGCGCCCGTTATCGAATTGAGGCCAGTCTGAATCGAACTGTTGTTGACGATCACGCCATCCACCACATAGAGAGGTTGGTAGGCGCCGTTGACCGTATTGCTGCCGCGGATCTGCACCTGCACGCCGCCGCCGGGCGCACCGCTGTTCTGCGTGATGACCGCGCCAGGCACCTTGCCCTGAAGCGCGTTTTCGATCGTCGGCTGCGGGACGCGATTCGCGTCGTCGCCGCTCACAACCGTTACGGCATTCGCGATATTGCGACTGGAAACGGTCGTTGCCTGGCCCGTGACGACCTGACGCTCCAGCTCGAGGACGTCCTTCTCAAGCACGATGTCGAGGTTGTCGCTGCCGGCCGGTAATGGCCTGGTGACGCGACGGTAACCGAGGCGCCGAACAACAAGCACCTGGGCACCCGCGGGAACGTTGATGATTGTAAAGCGACCATCTTCTTCCGTCCGGGTACCAATGGCGGTGCCCTGAACACTGACGGCGGCGCTGGAGATGAGCTCACCGGCACTACCAGTGACACGACCCGTGACGCGGCGCTGCGCCGAGGCTTCTGCACTGATGAGAACCATCAGGAGAAGCGTGCAAACCAACGATCCGAACTTCCTCACATCGCCTCCAAGAACGATATGGATGAGCGGTCCGGACGGAGATGTCCGGAGTACCGTATGCTGCAAGGACCTCAACAACACGAACTCCGCCACATCAACCGTGAAGTGGCAAAAGACCCGCTCGATCCAGCATCCTGGGCTGGAACGGGACGTATCGATGTAAGGTCAACCTAGGCGGGCATGCCAGCAGGGGCAATTCGCCAGCGTAAAATGGCGTAACGCGCACGATTTGGCTTGCGCCGGCCTCTCCAGACCAGTAACCCTCAGCGGCTTGACACCGATGGCGTCACCACCTCGATCGACGCGATGGTGTCACCCTCGAGCACGCCATCCACAACCTCGATACCGCGCACCACTTCGGCGAACACCGTGTAGTCGCGGCCCAACCGCAGGTTGTCCTTCAGGTTCACGAACCACTGCGCGTCGCCGGTATCATGCCCCCGCGTGCTCATGCCCACGGTGCCCCGTACGTGCGGGACACGGCCCACTTCGTCACGCATGAATGCCGCGAGGCCAACGTACTCGCTCGCGCCCGGACTTCCCCCCTGGATCACGAAGTCGTGCTCCACGCGGTGCCAGGTGAGGCCGTCATAATAGTGTGCGCGCGCCAGCGCCAGGATGCGCGAGGCCATGAGCGGGGCGACGTCCCCACGCAACCGCACCACGAAGGAGCCCCCGCCGCTGGCCGGTGCCATGGTGACACGCAGTCGCACATCCTGCCCCAGCGCGAGCGCAACCACCTGCGGCAGCAGTTCGCTCTGCGGCGCCGGTGGCTGATCGTCTGATGCGGGCCGCCCGGCAGCCTCGAGCAACGCGACACGCGCATCGTGCGCGGAGGCAATGCCCCGCGACGCCCATTGGCGATACGCATCCCACGCGGCCTCGCGCACATCCTCTCGTAGCGAGCCCTTGAGCGCCAGCGCACCAGCCCGCGCTGCCTGCGCACCCCGCCCGCGAAGGGCGGCAAGATAGAAGTCATCATCGGCGTGATGCGTAAGCTCCGACAGGGCGCCGATGGCGACGTCGCGCACGTTGTCATCGGTGTCGAGCGCCAGGGCGCGCAGGCGCGAGACCTCTGCCAGCACCGCCGCAGCGCGCGCCGAGTACATGCGCACCTGCCATTGCCGGTGGGTGGACAGCCGCACGAGGCGCCGGCGCGCGTCGAATGGGTTCACTCGTGCGAGGGCTACCACACCGTGGGCGGCGGCGTGCCATGACACGCCACCGGCTTCGCGTCGCGACGCATCCGCTGGCAACCCATCCACCCACGAGCGGAGCAGCACGAGCTCGGCGTCACCGGCGCAAGGCGACGTCATGAGGTCGGCGGCCAGCAACCGCACCGGCCACGCGCTGTCGCTCAATGCGCTCCGAATCGCCGCACACTCGGTCTTGTGCGCAGCCAAGTCGCGCAACCGCAGGCGCCACGCGGGCTCCGGCCAGACCGGCGGCGGCGGTAGCACCGGGAGTGAATCACGCATGACGAAGCGTGGATCCCTGATGCGGCCGATGGCGCGCGCGGCGATCGTACGCACGCGCGCGTCGGTGCTCCGCATCCCGTCCCCGATGGCCGCGTCAGTAGAGTCCCGGCGATCCTCGGCCAGGAGGACGCGACCGATGAGCGCGGAGTCTGCGCCCGAGGGCGCAGTGCGCTGCGCCTGAAGGGCGCCAGGCAGCGCGTACAGCAAGGCGAAGAGGATTGATCGCATGGCAGTGGACAGGGAAGGCAGGAATTGTCGTCCTTTGCTGCGCTCAGGACGACAACTACGGCTTTACGACAGCTTCGGGTTTGCGACAGCTACGGCCTTGCGATAGCTACGGCTTCACCGCCGTATCCGGCTTCGCCGGATCGCGGCGGCGCGGCGAGGCATCGCGGAACAGCGGAACGGTATCCGAGGTGGACGTACCGTTCACCCGCGCCGCTGAATCGCGGGCAATGCGCCGAGCACGACGCTCGGCTGCCGCCAGCGCCTCGGCCTTGGCCGCCGCCACCTTGCGACGCTCGAGCGCCGCCTTCACAGAGTCGGTGAGCACCGGCGCGCTGGCCGCGGTCGAATCCCTCACGGGCGCCGCGGAGGCTGTCGGCGTCGCGGGGGCTGCAGTGGCCGGGTTTGCAGGGGTGACCGCAGGTACGGCGAGCAGCGGCACTACCGACACGAAGGCAGCAGGGACGGAGTCGCCTGCGGGCGCAGAGATGGTCTTCGGCACGGGCGCCGCCACGCGCGGGGCCGGCGTCGCCGGAGCCTGACGCGCGTTGATCGCAATGGCCGTTCCCCCCGCGAGAATGACTGCCGCCGCGATCCCCGCGGGAATCAGCCACCGTCTCCGCGCGACGGGAACCACAGGCTCGCCCAGTGGCGGAAGCACGGGCGCCGGCTCCAGCACGACTTGCTCGAGCGGCGCCACCTCATCGATGGGAATATCGACGATGGCATCGTCGCGCATGAGCGCATTGTCGTCGTCGAACGCGTATGCCTCCATGGGCACGAGCAGCGGCCCCACGAAGGCCGGCGTTGCGAATTCCTCCTGGTCCAGCGTGGACTCCGTATCCGTCACATCCTCGAGTGCCGCGTCGCGCTTGCGCTCGATCTCCAGGTCGCCCGCCGCCTTCAACTCCGCGCGGAGCTCGTCGATCTTCCGACGATCGTCCGCGGCAACGCGCTCCAGCTCCCGCTTCTGCTCCGCGACAGCGCGCTCCAGCTCCGTGCGCCGGGCCAGCAGTGCCGCGCGCTCCGCCTCCGCGGCCTTCTGCAGCTCCAATTTTTCCGTCGCGGCCCTGTCGCGCTCGGCCGCCTTCGCCTTCTCGAATGCCGAGCGCTCGTCGGACTTGAACCTTTCGTATGCGGCGTGCTCGTCGGCCTTGAACTTCTCGTACTTCGCGCGCTCGTCGGCCATGTGCTTCTCGAACGTGGCGCGCTCCTCCATCATCACGCGCTCGAATTCGGCGCGCTCGGCAGCGAGCTTCTCACGCTCGACGCGTTGCTCCTCCAACACTTCCGCGCGGATGCGCTGCGCCTCGGTTTCTCCCTGGTACAACGGGTCGGCCATGCCCACGAGACCAATGAAGCTCGCCACGTCGGCGTGCGTGTGCACCCGCTTGTCCTCGAGGAGTGCCGCCGTCGCTTCATGCAGGCGCTCGGGCAATTCCGGGCGCATGTCGGAGAGTGTCTTGCCATCGTACGTGGTGGGATCGGCGACCCCTGTGAGCATGGCCATGGCCAGCCGCACAATGGTGCGGGCGTCGTCCGTCTGGGCGTCCGACTGCTGGATGCGCCGGATTGGCGCCACGCTGAACGACACGCGCACGCGATCCGTCTTGGGCTCCAGGAACAGGCGCTCAAGCGTGACGCCGCGGTGCACGATGTTGTGCTCCCGCGCCCATTCGAGCAGGCCATTCACCTCGCGCAGAATGGCCGCCACGCGTGTGGTGGTGAATTTCTCCACCGTCGCCAGCCGCTGCGCCAGCGAGGGATCATTCGTGCGCTGCGTGACGACGGCGAAGGCGTCATCGCCAACCCAACGCCCTTCAATCACAGGCAGCAACCGCCGATGGGCCGAGCCGGCCAGCAGCTTTGTGTCGGCAGCCAGGTGCGACAGGGCGTTGCCCTCGTCGCCTTCCGGCGGCGTCACCACGGTGATCACCACACCCGTGGTGTCGTCGCGACGCTTGGCTCCCGAGGTGGCCTTGCGCGTGGCCATGAAGGAGCGCGCATCACCGGAACCACCCACCTCGCCGACGATGTCGTAGTCGTTGGACAGGGCGGACAGGTCGGGGGCCGAGGGCTTCGGGTCGCTCATTGCTATTGCTCCGTGACGTTCGCGGGACTTGCGGTATCCACCAATTCTATTGCGGGATTAGTGCCGCGGGCTCGGCAGGAGAACTGATGCGAGCTCGAGCATACAGCGCGCCGCGGCAACGACGCGACCCGGCCCGCATGACGTGCGGACCGGGCCGTGGTACCAAAGCGCGCGAGTGGCTAATGACGCCCGCGAATGGCGTCCTCATGATCGTGCCGGACATACGTGCTGTTCTGGACGCGCGGAAAGATGCCGCCGTTCCTGTCCTGATCCGGTTCATCGGCGTCGCTTCCGCCACTACCCCCGTCACCGTCGCCGGTGCCGGCGCGCTCCACGCGGAAGTTTTGCCTGTACGTCTGGCCACCAGCGGACAGCGTGGCGACGTATGTGCCCGGCTCCGCGAGACTGGCCCCTGCACCTCCGGATCCGGCTGCCCCGCCCCGTCCGAATGGTGTTGCGGGCTTCATGCCGATGATGTCCCAGATCTTCTGCTGTGCGGGATCCGGGGGTCCACCGCGGGCACCAGCGGCGGCGGCAATGGCGTTCGCCTCCGCCGACGTGTCCGCGACCGCGGCACCGGGCGCGCCGCCAGCTGCTGCACCACCTCGGCCGCCCCGTCCTCCCCGCCCTGCTGTTGCTGTGGGCTCGGCGGGGCGTGCGCAGAACGTGTCCCACTGCGTCATCGGGTGTTCGCAGCCCGCCTGCGCGCCGCCACGCCCGCCTGCGGCAATCCTCGCGAGTGCGGCCGCGCCGCCCGCCGGTGGATTGTTGGCAACGTTCACCGTGCGCCGGACGACGGCAATTGCTGCCGTGTCGTAATTCGTCTTTGCGAGCGAGTCGAGCACGAACGGTGCGCGATTCCTGAGGATGATGCTGTCACGGCGCGCCGAGGGCGTGAGCGGCTGGCGCAGGCTGGCGTTCTGGAACGCCCATTGTACGCTGTGCACGCCACGCGACGCCGGCGCCGTGGTGGTATACAGCTGGGCGCCGGCTGCATCCGTCACCGTGATGCGCACTGGCCCGGTGACGGAATCCTTGAGGCGGTACGAGATGGTGGCGCCGTATGCTGGCGCTGGAATGACGAGCGGCGCCTGGCCCCATCCGTTGCCCGGCAGTCCCATCATGGGGCCTTCGCCCCACTGGTATGCCGTGCGCGGAACGTACAGCGCGGCCACGTCGCCCATGGTCTTCGGCGTGATCTGTTCCAGCGGCGCTACATCCGCGAACCAAATGCCGCGGCCGTGCGTCGAGATCATGACCTCGTGATCGCGCGGGTGGATCTTGAGGTCGTACACCGGCACGCTCGGCAGGCCAGCGGCAAACTTCGACCATGTGTGTCCGCGGTCGATGGACGCGTACACGCTGAGCGACGACCCCACGAACAGCAGGTCGCGGTTATGCGGATCCTCGCGGATCACGTGCAGGTAGTCCGCCGGACTCTCGTGCGGCAGGTTGTTGACGATCGAGTGGAAGGACTTGCCACCATCATCCGTGGCGTAGAGGTACGGCGTGAAATCGTTCCAGCGATGGTTGTCGAAGGCGACGTAGAAGCTGAGCGTGTCGAAGTGTGAGGGTTCCACTCGAACGACGTACACGTCCTTCTGTGGAAGTCCGGGAAAGCGGTCGCTCAGGTTCTCCCAGCTGCCGCCGTCGTTGTGCGTGAGCCACACGTTGCCGTCATCCGTACCCGCGAGCAGGAGGCCGGGCTTGATGTACGACTCCGCCAGCGCCACCACGGTACCGTACGTCTCCGCACCCGTCACGTCGGGGGTGACGCCACCGGTGTATTTCTCCGCAGTGTCCATCCGGGCGCGGTACTGCTTCGAGAGGTCTGGCGAGATGGTGTACATCTCCTCGCCGCGCTTGAGCGACTTGAAGACCTTGTTGCCGCCCAGGTAGAACACCTGGGCGTTGTGCGGCGACAGCAGGAAGGGTGAATTCCAGTTGAATCGCGTGAGGAGCTCGAGAGAATCCCTGCGCTGCGTCGTGCGGAACGAGGCGATGCGCTGCTGCTGCTCCTTGGTGGGCGGCGTCGCGGGGTCACCCCACACAACGGCAACGGAATCTTCCGTCTGGCGATAGCGCTCCTGGAATCCGGGCTTGGTGACGCGGAGCGTCTGCCCAGTCTTCAGGTTGCGCCCCTGGATGCCGGCGTTCTGTGACTCGCCCCATACCCAGTCGCCCGCGGGATCCTGCGCGGTGTAGAATCCATCGCCACCGGAGATGGTGAACCAGTTGGCGTTGCTGAGCGACGCGCGCTTGCGGCTCGGGCCGCACCACGAGCCGTTGTCCTGCGCACCGGCGCAGACGTTGTACGGCACCTGCATGTCGTAGCTGATCTCGTAGAACTGGCCCAGCGGCAGGTTCATCGGGTAGAAGAAGTTGCCGCCCTTGTCGAACGTGATGGCGATGCCGCCGTCGTTGGCGAGCGCCCAGCGCTCGGGATCATTGGGGTCGATCCAGATACCGTGGTCGTCCACGTGCACGCCCTGTGCGGCGTTGCTTGTCGTCTTGCCGCCGTCGTTGGAGACCTGGAGCTCGGTGGACGAGTAGTAGACGCGGTTGGGGTTCTTCGGGTCGACACGCACCTGCGAGTAGTAGAAGGGGCGCACGTTCACGATGCTGGTGCGCTCCCAGGTCTTCCCGGCATCCGCGGAGCGATACAGCCCATTCGCCTCAGGACGCTTTCCCATGGTGATGGCGCCCTTCTGCGGCGCCATGGAATACGCCTCCGTCAAGGCATAGACGATATCCGGATTGCTTGGCGCCACGGCCAGTCCGATACGGCCCTTGGTGCCTTCGGGGTAGCCCGCGCCCTTGATCTCCAGCCAGGTCTTGCCTGCGTCCGTGGACTTCCACAGCGCGCTGCCCGGCCCGCCGCTGTTCAGGGAGTAGGGGGTGCGATAGCGCTCCCAGCTCGACGCGTACAGGATGTCAGGATTGCGCGGGTCAAGCGCAACGTCCACGAAGCCCGCGCGGTCGCTGATGAACTTCGACATCGTCCACGTCTTGCCGCCGTCGACTGTCTTGTAGAGGCCACGCTCGGCATTCGGTTTCCATGCCGCGCCGAGTGCCGCCACGTAGACGACGTTCTTGTCTCGCGGGTCCACCACGATGCGACCGATGTGCTGGGTCTTTTCCAGGCCCATGAAGGTCCACGTCGTGCCGCCGTTCTCCGACTTGTACAGGCCCGCACCAGGCTCGATGGTGTTGCGCGAGTTGGGTTCGCCCGTACCCGCCCAGACCGTGTTGGTATCGGACGGCGCGATGGCGAGCACGCCCATCGAGATGATGTTCTTGTCGTCGAAGATGGGGCGCCAGGTAATGCCGTTGTTGCCGCTCTTCCAGATGCCGCCGCCGGCCGCCGCGACGTACAGCGTCTTGGAGGGGCCCGGAATGCCGACCACGTCGGACAATCGCCCCTGGAAGTTGGCCGGACCGACGGTTCGCCATTTCATCCCGGCGGTGGTGGCCGAGTCGAGCGATTGGGCGGGGGCGGTGTGCGTGGCGCCGGCCAGTGCGAGGATGCCTGTGAGGAGGGCGGTGCGTGATCCGACAGTGCGCATGTGGGGGGCTGGGAATGAATGGCTGCGTGAGGGACGGCCGGGTAACATCGGAATACGCTCGGCCGCGTCAGTTCGTTGTCGTACTGAGCGAAGCGAAGGACCTGCTTTTCGTTCCGTGCGGACAAATGATGCACGCTGGGCGAGACGGATGATGCATCGCCGACTGTTCCCCGCAATGGTCACCCATGCGCACCTACTGGGTCTATATCCTTGCGAGTAGGTCACGGCGAACCTACATCGGCGTCACCAACAACCTCCAGCGCCGGCTGGCAGTACATCGGGGCGATGGAGTTACTACCACTGCCCGGTACAAGATGTATCGCCTGGTTTACGCCGAACCCACGAACGATGTGAGCGCGGCAATCAGGCGCGAGAAAAAGTTGAAGGGCTGGCTGCGAGCGAAGAACCTGGCCCTTATCAGCGCGGTTAATCCCGCATGGGATGACCTGTCGCCCTGATAAAAAGCAGGTCCTTCGCTGCGCTCAGGACGACAGAAGCTGCGCTCAGGACGACAGCTCAGGGCGAAATGGTGACTGCGCCTCCGAGCGCCGCGTTCAGTGCGCGGACCTTCACCGTTCGTATCACATTCCACCGCGCGCTCAGCGCGGCAAATCCTGCCAGCACGCGCTTGACTGCCGAGCGCTGTGCGATGGTCGGCTCCGCATCCGCCTCCTCCAGCATGTTCATCAGCGTCAGCATGTCGGCGCTCACGGATGTCAGCGACGGCACAGCCGCCGCGGCACGACCACCGCCACCCGAGAGCATCGTCAACTCGGAGTCCAGCGCGACGAGCGACGGAAGTGTGGCCGCCGCACTTCCGCCGCCACGAATCGCACGCACCTGGTCCCGCACGTGCTGCACTGCGCCAGACAGCATGGAGTCCTGTGCCATGGCGTCGAAGAGCGCCACTGCAAGGGTATGCGCCTCACGCAACGCGGCGGCCGGAGTCTTCACACGCGGATCCATGGTGACAGTCAACGGCTGCGAGTAGGAGTGGCCGCCAACAGTCAGCCGCACCGTGTAGGCGCCAGGCAATGCCCACGGCCCACGCGGCTCGCGCGGCGTATCGAACGGCGCAGCCGATATGGGATAGGCGATCGCAGACACCGCGCCCACCGGTCGCTCGTAGTGCACGTCCCACACGAAGCGATGAAAGCCCGGCGCTGCCGACAACACCTGCGTGGGCCTGATCCAGTACCTGGGCGTGTTGCCGATGTCTGCCGGTACCATCGCGGTGTCACGGCTGCTGTATGTCCGAATGACACGTCCGCTGGATTCCACGATCTCGAGCTTCGCATTACCAGAGCCGCCCGCGCCGATGAAGTAGTCGATGATAGCGCCGTCAGGCGGATTCTGCGCCCACGGCTCGTCCGGCGGAATGGGCGTGTCGGGATACTTGCTGAACCGAAAGCGGATCGCCGTCGCCGGCGCAAACAGCGTCGCGGGCGCCGACGCCGTTGCCGTCGTCACCTGACGCAGCGCGGTCACGTCGTCGAGCACATAGAACGACCGCCCATGCGTGCCGATCACTACGTCATCGTCCTTGATCACGAGGTCGCGGACGGACGTTGCCGGCATGTTGAGCCGCAGCGACGACCAATGGTCACCATCGTCGAACGACACCCACACCTGGTCCTCCGACCCGGCATACAGCAGTCCTCGCCGCCTGGGATCCTCGCGCACCACGTTGATCACCGCACCGTCGGCAATGCCGTTCGTGATCTGCGTCCAGTGCCGGCCGCCGTCGTGCGTGCGGTAGATGTGCGGACGGAAGTCATCGAGCCGGATGGTGTTGATGGCCGCATAGGCGGTGCTCGCGTCGAACCGCCCCGCATCCATGAGCGACACCTTGCTCCACGGCCGAGCGCGGAGTTCAGGCGGCGTGACATCGGTCCAGTGTGCCCCGCCGTCGCTGGTCGTGTGGATCAGGCCGTCGTCACTGCCGGCCCAGATACGCCTGATGTCCACGTACGAGGGCGCAAGTGTATAGATCACGCCCCCGTGCCGAGCCGTCGCAGCTGGCGTCGAGGCGTACACGCCCACATTCGCGGGCACGATCGAATCCGTTCGCGTGAGGTCCGGGCTCACCTGTGTCCAGCTCCGGCCGCCGTTCGTCGTCTTCCACACCACGTTCTCCGCAAAGAACAACGTGTGCGGGTCCACGGTGGAGAACACGAGCGGTGCGGTCCGCACGGCGCGGAAGCCGACGCTCTTGCCCGCATGCGGGCCCACCTGCTGAATCAATCCTGTGCGGCGGTCATAGCGCGTGACCTTCCCGCCGAACACGATGTTGGGGTCCAGCGGATCGGGCGCGGCGTAGCCGTATTCCTCCACGCCGGCGGGATGCCAGTCCCAATCGAGGATACGCCCATCGTCACCTCGGCTGCGCACACATGCCGAGCCCGACTCCTGCTGCCCGCTGCACACGCGATACGGGAAATCGAAGTCCGTGGCGACGTGATAGAAGGCGGCGGTGGGCTGGTTGAGCCATGAGCTCCACGTCGCACCACCGTTCACGGTGACGATCGCGCCCTGGTCGCTCGCGACGATCATCGTACCGGTGTGCTTCGGGTTGATCCAGATCCGGTGGTAGTCGTCACCCCCGGGGGCACCACGCAATGCGCTGAACGTCTTGCCACCGTCCACGGACTTCCACGTCACGACGCTCGCGGTGTACACGATGTCGGGGTTTGTCGGGTCCACCTTCACTTCGGCAAAGTCCGACTCGCGCGTGGCGACACGTGTATCCGTCGTCGCGCGATACCAGGATTCTCCCGCATCGTCCGAGCGGAACAGGCCGTCCCCCTTCGCCGAATTCACAGTGGCGAACAACCGGCTGGGGAGGCTGGGCGCAACCGTAATGCCGATGCGTCCGAGCCCCGCGTCGGCGAACGTTGGCAAGCCCTTCTCGAGGCGTTTCCATGTCACGCCGGCATCGATCGACTTGTACAGGCCCGATCCCGGTCCGGAAAACGCGCCGTTCTCCCACGGTCCCTGACGAGATTCCCAGAGCGCGCAATAGATGATGTCAGGATTCACCGGGTCGAGCACGACGTCGATGGCGCCGGTGTTCTCGTCCTTGTACAGCACTTTCTGGAATGATGCGCCGCCATCGGTGGAACGGAACAGGCCCCGCTCCGCATTCGCGCCATAGGGATGCCCCATCACGGCCACGTACAACCTGTCCGGATTGCGCGGGTCCACCACGATCTGCGGAATCTGCTGACCGTCACGCAGGCCGAGATGCGTCCACGACTTGCCACCGTTTGTTGACTTGTACATCCCGTCGCCCGTTGACAGGTCCGGACGCTGCAACCCTTCCCCGCTGCCCACGTAGATCACGTCCGGATTCGACGGCGCAATCGCGATGGCACCGATGGAGCCCGACGGCTGCTCATCGAAGATGGGGTTCCAGGTGCGCCCGTAGTCGTCAGTCTTCCAGACGCCGCCATCCACCGCGCCGATGTAGAACACATTCGGCTGGTCCGGGATGCCGACCGCAGCCTTGGTGCGGCTCGCGCGGAACGGCCCGATCATGCGCCAGCGCAATTCGGAGTACATGTGCGGGTCGACCTGCTGTGCACGAACGATGGGTGTCGCTCCAAGCGACAGCACGACAAGGGCGAGAACGCGGCGGAATGTGTGCGCGGGCATCGGGTTCAGTGAGAGGTGATGTGTCGTCCTGAGTGAAGCGCCTGCCCTGAGCGTAGCCGAAGGGAAGGACCTGCTTTTACACCTGCTGTCAATCGGGCACCGGATCGCCAACGTGCCACCCTGCACTCGCGAGTCGCGTGAGCCACGCCAGCACCTCCGCCTTCTCGGCATGGATGGGACACACGAGCAGGTCTCCATCCTCCGCCCACGCGAACGCGCGCTGCACGCCATCCAGTTCGGATGGCACCAGTTCGATCTGATCCGGAGGCACGCCGAGCCGCAGCAATTCGTCCGCGAGTACGCGCGGCACGTCGCCCGGCTCGCGACCGCGCAGCAGGGCCAGTTCCTCCTTGATGATCACCCGATCGAAATGCACCGCCTCGACGGCCGCGCGTGCCAGCGCGCGAAGCTGTGGGTCGTCGCGGTTGCCGGCCTGGCCCAGCAATAATGCGCGCCGTCGGGCCGGCGTTGCACGCGCCGTCTGGCAGAGCGCCGCGAGTCCATCCGGATTGTGCGCGTAATCCACGAGCACGGTGAGCGCTCCGTACCGGTACACCTGCAGGCGACCCGGATTGTCCGTGGCCACGGCACCGAACTGCGCGAGCGTCGCGCGAATTGCGCTGATGGGGATGCCGAGCACACTGCCCATCAGCGCGGCACCCAGCAGGTTCTCGACGTTGTGCGGAGCCGTGCCGCCCAGCGTGAGCGGCATAGCGAGGACGTCGCCCAGGTCGTGCCAC
>JAYVNZ010000165.1:0-5521 GCA_043758185.1 Gemmatimonadaceae bacterium
CCAGCGTGCCGGACTCCTTGTCGAGCAGGCGGAGCACCACACTCTCGCCATGCAGCGTGGGCACCGTTGACACGCGCACATCCACCTGGCGGTCCTGCAATGCGAGCCGGATGCGCCCATCCTGTGGTGTGCGACGTTCCGCGATGTCGAGGTTCGCCATGACCTTGAGCCGGCTGATCACCGCGGGCGCCATGCTTCGCGGCGGCGAAGGTGCCTCCTGAAGCACGCCGTCCACGCGATACCGCACCCGGAGGCCATCCGGGTACGCCTCCAGGTGCACGTCCGACGCACGGGCATCGAGTGCCTCGGTGAGGAGCATGCTCACCAGCCGAATCACCGGCGCTTCATTGGCCAATGCGCGCAGGTCGTCGATGGCATGCGCATCGTCGCGGACGTCCGCCCGCTCGTCACCGGTCGCATCAATGAGGGCCTGCGCGGACGACTCACCATACGCTCGGCGAATCGCCGCGAGGCCGGCGTCCTCATCGATGGACTGCACCTCGGCAGGCGCGCCGAGGAGTGACGCGAGTGAATACAACACATCCGGCTCGACATCCGCCTTCCACGCACCGACGTACAGCACGCCATCGCGAATGCCAAGCGGAATGACGCCCTGCTCCTCGAGGTAGTCCACCGACAAGCGCGGCGACAGCGACCGCACATCCTCCACCGACAAGCTCACGGCTTCGCACTCGGCGGTGTTGGCAGCTTTGGCACCGGCACACCGGGAGCGGGTGTCACCTGGGGATTGTCCTCACGCTTGCCACCCACGGCGTCCAGGCGCCCTTCGATGGTACGTCGCAACTGCAGCGCATCGTCATCGGATGTGACGATGTGTGGCGTAAGAAAGAGGTAGAGCTCGTTCTGCGCGTCGGAGTTCTTCGTGGAGCCGAACAGTCCGCCCACCCAGGGCAGTGAGCTCAGGAAGGGAATGCCCGATCGTGTCTGTTCCACCTGCCGGTCTGCCAGTCCGCCAATGACCACGGTCTCGCCGTCCTTCACGAACAGGTGCGTCGACGCCTCCCGCGTGCTGATCACCGGCGCGCCGAATTGCAGTTCCGCTGTTGCCGAGCTGACCTCCTGCTTCACCTGCAGGTTGACGTAACCGTCAGGATTGATGGTGGGCAGCAGGCTGAGTGACGTGCCCACGTCGCGATACTGCACCACCTGGTCGCGCACGGCACCGTCCGTGGGGAGCGAACGGAACACCTGCACGAATGGCCGCTGGCTGCCCACCAGGATGCGCGCTTCGAGATTGTTCTCCGCGAGCAGCAGTGGTCGCGAAAGAATGTGCACGTCACCGCGTGTGGCGAGCGCCGAGAGCGCGACATCGAGCGACACGTTGCCGCCGCGCGTAATGCGCACGAGGAAGTCACTGGCAGACGACGAGGTGAGCGAGCCGGATGTCTCGTTGCCCGTGCCGATCTTCACAGCGCTTGCCGTCACCCCAAGGTCCAACCCCCGGGTGCGACGCACCTCGGCGATCAGCACCTCGATGAAGACCTGGAGCGGCCGAAGGTCCAGGACGTCGATCGCCTGGCGAATGGTCTCGTAGTCGCCGGGCTGCGCGCGAATGAGCAGCGAATTGGTCGTCTCGTCCGGCACGATCTGGATTTCGCCCTGCACGGTGGCGTTCAGCACGGTGGCACCGCCAGCGGCGGCACCCCGCCCTATCGTATCGATGTTGAGGAACGGAATCTGTGTGGAACGCAACTGTTCGGAGAGCGGCCGACCACTCAGACCGATGGTCGCGGCCCCTGCGTCGGCGGATCGTCCACCGTAGATCGACTGAAGCGTGGCCGCAAGCCGCGGAGCCCGCGCATGCTTCAGCCGGTAGACGAACAGCTGCACGCCTTCCCTGCTCGCGGCGCGCGCTGCAAGCGCACCACTGGGATCGCGCGAATCCACAGGCTCGATGCGCAGCAGGCTGCCATCCGCCACCACGCGCAACCCGTTCGACGCAGCAACACTGCGCAACACCGGCAGCATGTCCGCGCGTGCGAGCCCCTGCGGCAGGTGCAGCGTGACCCGGCGGTTTGGCATCTCGCCATACGTGACGTTCAACCCGCCAGCTTCCGCGAGCGCCGTGATGACAGCACGGAGGTCGGCATCCTGAAAGTCGATGCGCGACCCCGAAGCGCGCGCCCGGGTGGTGTCCTGCGCCCAGGTCCGCGAGTACAGGCTCACAAGCAGCGCGAGAGCGAGACAGGCAATATTCAATGTGCGCACGTTGGCATCCCTGGTTGTCCTGACATCATGGGCGGTCTCCGGCGCGCGGGGTTCGCAATGCAACCGTGCTGCCCTGTGCATCGACGAAGACCGCTTCATTCGCAGCCACCGACCGCAGGCGCAGGTCGCCCGCCTGTTCGCCGATGCGCACGAGCTGCATGCGCGCATCCGGCATTTCCAACACGACGAATCCGCCGCCCTCTGCTTCCACGACCGTGCCAACCAGCCGAGGACGAACTGGCGGCGGCGCGCTCTGCTTTGCCACTGTACTCGCCAACTGCAGTGGAGCGACCGGCGCAACTGCGTCGAACGGCGAGCGCAACGTCGCCTGGCGAACGATCTCGCCTTCGTCGCGCACGCGTGTGACGATGCGCGGCGCATGCTCGATCACCAACGGCGGAATGGCTGAAGTGTCGGTGGTGGACCGCAGGCCCGCGAGCGTCACGAGGTCGAGCACGAGTGCACCAGCCAACGCCAGAACGACAACGCGCCGTCCCGCGGGCCAATCCCGCCACCGCGCCCACATCACCTGCCCCCTCGGCTATAGCCTGCGAGCGTTGCACCCAGTGACACCATGTCACCACCAAGAGGTCCGCCGCGCGGTCCGCGTTCGATGCGAACGCTTACGAGATCCACGAGCTGGCCCGACGTCTCCAGCACGTGAAGGAAGTTGAGCACCTGTCGCCAGTTCGCCTCACCGCGAACGTCCACGGACAGGCGCGTAAGGGCGCGCGTGGTGACAGGCGTGCGACCATCCACGGTGGTGAGATGCACACCTGCCGCGGCAGCAATCTGTGACACATACGCCGACAGCTCTGCCGTGGCGGCAACCGAATCGCCCACGAACAATCGTGATGACTCCGCCGCCAGGACCTGCTTCACCTCGCGCTGCGCCTGCGGCAGGCGTGGGGCGGCGGCCACCAGTGCACGCTCGCGCAGCAGCAGCGCGCGCTGGTCCGCGAGCTCGCCCCGCGAGGCACGAACATTTTCCAGCGCAGGTTTCGCGATGCGCGCATATCCCAGCAGGATCGCCAGCGCCACCGCGCCAGTCGCCAATGCTCGGCGATCCTGTGGACGCAGCGATGCGAGAGGGCCCGATGCGCGGAGGGCTCCGTCAGTCATCGCGTCACCCTTGGCGACGGCGTGCGCCCCTCGGCTTCCCTGACTCGCGCATTGAACGCGAAATGCTCCACGGCCACGTCGCCCACCTGTCGCTCCTGGCGCAGCGGCGATGACAGCTTCACGGCAGTGAGCATGGGCAGCACGCGGAGCGACTCGTACACCGCCGCGCTGCGAGCGCTCTCGCCTTCTACACTGATGCTGTCGCCAGCTACGGTGATTGCGGTGAGCGCGGTGCCCGGTGGCATGGCAAGCGTCACGGCCGCGAGGACTGCGCTCGAGTGCAACGACTGCGCCTCGCGCACTGCCAGTGCCGCCGCAAGGTCGACGTCTGCCTCAAGTGCCGAGCGAAGGGCGATGGCGCTATTCACCTTGCCGGAGATGTCTGCGCGAGCAAGTCGTACGTCGCGCACGGCTGTCGTGATACGCCAGTGTTCGATAGCGAAGGCCGCGAGCAGTGCCGCCGCGGTTGCGGCGACAAGCCATCGTGTGATGCCGCGTCCCTGTCGCTCACGGGCCTGCGATACGGCGGGGGTGCGCAGCGGGAGGCCGGGTGCCGACAGTGTACCCAGCACCGCGAACGTCGCCGCAGCTGTCGCATCGGCTGGAAGTCCGACGTCGATCACGCGGGTGCGATGGCCCGCGTCGCCGAGCGAGCGGGCAAGTGCGGCTCCCCGGGTTCCGCCGAAGATGACGACCGGTGCGCGGTGTGCGTGCGTCCCCGCAAATGCCGCGACGTCGCTGTCGCCGGCACCTGGCAGCAAGGATCGACCCAGCCAGGGTGAGCCGTTCCGGAGGTGGAGGATATCAGTAGGTCCGCTTCCGTCGCACACCACGGCCACGAGATTCGCTTCGCGCGACTCGGCCGGCGCGAGGGTGCGGACCGCTCCGGCGATGGCGTCATCCGCGGTGCGGATATCCACGCCGGCCCAACCCTGTTCGGCCGCAACCAGGGACAGCGCTTCGAGGACGTCGGTGGGGGCGAAGACGGCTCGCCACCGTCGGCGATCGACTGGCTCACCAGCCACCGTGTGGGGTGTGGCCCGGATGCCGATGATGTGCCGCGTCCAGTCACGGGCAACCACACGCTCGAATGCCGATCGGGCCATGGCCGGGAATGGCAGGGTGCGCGTGTGCGCGACGGGCCTGCCAATGGTGACGGACAGCTGTCCGTGAGGTGTGGCAAGGTGGCTCAGGCTGCCGAGTGCTGCTCCAGCCGACTCAGAAATAGCGTCGCAAGGTACATTCGAATGCCTCCATGCCTTCGTGCTCTTCGAGCCATCATCGCGCCATGCAAGCGACATTATGAAGTCTGATACATACAGTCCAGCCGCTGTCGACTTCTCTCTCGCCGTCACGAGCCCACCCGACGCCACACGGTGAACAACGCATCGCCCCCGCGTGCGAATACAGCCTCCGCCGGTGAGCGCAACGGACTGCCATCCAGCCACCCCTCCGCCGTTACCACCACCTCCCGCGTGTCGAACGTCACGCGACCCGACAACTCGTTCCCCGCCTCGGCGATTGCCGCCCGCGCCCCCGCCGACAGGCGTTGCGTCAGCTCTTCCATTGATCGCATGGGCCGGCTGCCCTGCCGAGTGCGAAGGATCATGGCAATGGCTTCGTCGCCAAGACCCGGCAGCGAAGCGAGCACCGCACGCGGTGCGGCGTTCAGGTTCACCTGCCCCGTTCCCGACACGGTGAAGTACGGCGCGAACCGCGCGTACAACTCGGCCGTCACGCCATCCACCTCGCGCAGCTCGGCAACCTGGCCGAACTCCGCATTGGCCGGCAGCACCCTCGCACCGCTTCGCAGGTAATCATCGCGTTCCATGCCACGTGATCTGCGGAAGGAATCGGAATCGCGCCAGTCCATGATGCGTTGCGCCAACCGATCCGCCTCACTGGCATCGAGGGGAATGGCGGTAAGGAGGCGGCGTATGTCGCCTTCGGTGGCGCGATTGAGGTTGAGGCGCGTGCCCGCGTCGTACCCGCGCGCCCAGGCGCGTTCGTCGCCAAGGTGGAGTGTGTCGCCCCGCAGGAAGGCGAGATCACCCCATGGGTCGAGCGTCGCATCGGCGAGCGCTCGTGTCCGCGCGTCGAGCGGATGGGCCAGCCGATTCTCCAGTGCGGCGCGCACGGTCTCGAGGGCGGCGTCCGCCGCTGCATCGGC
>JAYVNZ010000166.1:0-6870 GCA_043758185.1 Gemmatimonadaceae bacterium
TGGGCGAGTGCGGGTGTCGCTATTGCGAAAATGAAGAGCAGGTCCTTCGCTCCGCTCAGGACGACAGCAGGCAGGGACTTCTCTCTGCGCTGCACGACACCAGGCAGGGCCTTCGCGCCGCGCTGCACTACAGGATGGAGGTTCATGATCAGGCTCCCTTCGGCGACACGGGCTTCGCGAACCGGCGGGCGTCGAGGGGGACGTTCGCCTCGATCTTCTCGTAATGCACCGTGGACTTGTCCTGCCCCTTCGGGCCGCTCTCGATGGAGAATGGCAACAACCATCCGTTGACCGGCTTGTAGTCGCCGAGTGTCGTCTCGAATTGCTGCTCGGCGCCGCGGATGATTCGCGTCTCGTCCATCCGGATGGGGACGTACGAATCGCTGTCCATGTAGTACGTGCGCAGGTCGCCATTGGGCAGCGTGATCTTCAGCTTGTAGACGTCGGTGCCCTCCACCTGGTCCATGCCCACGAATTCCGCCGTGTTGCCCTTCGCCTTGTAGCCGATGAGCGGCTCGTCGAAGTCCGAGTCGAGCAGGATGCCGTGCATCTCGTCCTCGCTCAGCGACTCCGCGTCCTTCTTTCCGGCGAAGGGGTCGATCTTCCAGCCCGTGTTGCCGTCGTATGCGTTGATGGCGGTCATGCCCTGGAGGTTGAACTCCTCACGCACCAGGTTGGGTCGCACGTTCTCCTGCACGACGACTGCTTCGAAGCCGCCGCCGCCGATGAACTTTCCAGTCCGGCGGAGGGACGTGGCTGCCCGGATGCGGTCCGCGCCACCCACCCGGCTGATGTAGCGCGCGATGATGTCGTCGGCAGTCTGGGCCGCTGCGGGCGTGGCGGCGAGGACGAACGCGGTGAGTGCGAGAACGGCGAATCGCATGGGCATGCCGGAAGGAGAGTGTGGTGCGAACATCACTCATATATTCCCCCGCGCGCCGATGCACTAGAACCGTCCGGCTTCGAACAACAGGCTCGCCCGAACCGGTCATTGCCGAGTCTCCGGGTTTGCCGAGTCGCCAACAGACCAACGAACTGCGCGCTGACAGAGTATCCCATGGCAGTCACGCAGTTACGCGATTTTCTGCAGGAGCTCCCCGTGCGTTCACTTCACCTGATCGGCATCCTCGGTTTCACCGTCACTGGCGTCGCCGCGTCCGCGCAGCAGCCCGCCGGCGCCGGCCCGTACTCGGTGATCAAGACCGCCCGGGTGGGCGGCGAAGGTGGCTCCGACTACATCTACGCCGACGTCGCTGGCCGTCGCCTCTATATCCCCCGTGGCGGCGCGCGCGCCGTTCCAGCTACGGACAGCGCGCCGGCAAGAGCCGGAGTTCCCGGACGCATCACCGTATTCGACCTCGAGACGCTCGCGCCCCTTGGTGACCTGGCGGGCACTGGCGGCAATGGCGTCGCTGTGGACCCCAGGTCGGGACACGGATTCTCCAGCAGCAAGCCCGTGTCGATGTTCGACACGCGCACGCTCAGCCTGATGAAGACGATCGACGTTGGCGCCGCGCAGCCGGACGGCATCCTCTTCGACGCGTACAATGATCGCGTCTACATCTTCAGCCACCCCACCAAGGACGCCACCGTCATCGACGCGAAGGACGGCACGGTGCTGGGCACCATCGACCTGGGCGGCGTGCCCGAGCAGGGCGTGGCAGATGGCAAGGGCATGCTCTACGTCGTCATGCAGGATGCCGCGGGCAGCGTGACGGCGGTGGACGTGACGACCATGAAGGCTGTCGCGCACTATTCATTGGGCGACAAGGGTGGCTGCAACGGGCTCGCCCTTGACGTGCGGAACCGTGTGCTGTTCGCGGCATGTGCGCGCTCTGGGAATCCTCCGGCGCAGCCACCGCAACCGATGATGGTGATCCTCAGCGCGGACGATGGGCACGTGCTGGCCAACCTTCCCCTTGCCGGCGGCTCGGACGGCGCGGTCTTCAATCCGGCAACGATGGAGGCGTTCAGCTCGCACAGCAACGGCACGCTGACGGTGGTGAAGGAAGTCAGCCCCACCACGTTCGAGGTGGTACAGAACCTTCAGACCATGCTCGGTGCCCGGACACTCACGCTCGACACGAAGACCAACCATATCCTCACGATGAGTGTGGAGCGCGGACCGGCGCCGGCGCCGCCAGCCGGCGGCGGGCGCGGTCCCCAGGGTGTGCCCGTCCCGGGATCCTTCACCATCCTCTTGATCGGCCGGTAGGCTGCTTCACTTCACTACGGAAGCACCGGCGTTTCGGGCTTCGGCGCCGGCTTCCGGACCCGCAGGTGCTCCGGCATGTCCAATCGCGTCACACCATCCGTCATCCAGTCCGGCGCGGGCTTGCCCTCGAGGTAGTGGTCGAACCACTCACCCATGCGCGTCGCGTAGTCGCGCTGGTTGGCGGGACGGGCCAATCCGTGATTCTCGCCTGCGTACTCCAGCATGATGACCTGCTTGCCAAGCTGTCGCAGCGTGTTGTAATAGGTGATGCCCTGGTTGAAATCCACCGCACCGTCCTTGTCGTTGTGCAGGATGACGAGCGGCGTCGTCACGTTCTTCGCGTGAAACACCGGTGAGTTCCGGATGTACGCGTCGGTGTTGTCCGTGAAGTTGCCCGTGAATCGGCCTTGGCTCGACTCGAAGATGGCCTGGTTGGTACCGCCGGAATTCCAGTAGATGGAACTGTACATGCTCACGAGGTCCGTGAGAGGCGCGCCGGCGATGGCGCTCTTGAACAGGTTGGTCTGGGTCACCAGGAACGCAGTCTGATACCCACCCCACGAGTGACCCCACAGGCCCACGTTCGAAGAGTCCACGATGCCCGTGGCGATTGCGGCCTTCACCGCGGGAACAACGGACCACACCGCGGACATGCCGGGATCGTTCAGCTTGTACACGATGTCCGGGTCGAACACCGCGTACCCGCGGCTGGTGTACAGCGTGGGATCGGGTGTCCGTGTGTCACTCGGAGCCGCATAGGCGTGCATGTTCTGCGAGCGCTTCTCGTAGATGGTCACGAGCATCGGATATTTCCGTCCGGGCTCGTAATTGGCCGGCAGGTAGAGCGCGCCCTGTAGCCTGTCACCCCTGGCGCTCACGTAGTTCACCAGGCGAGCGCCCGGCGACCACGCAAACTGCCGCTGTTGTGGATTGGCATCCGTCAACTGCTTCTCGCTGCCGAACGACGCGTTTGCGAGATGGTAGTCCGGAAAGTCGACGTACGTCTGGCGCGTGAAGAGCCAGGTGTCGGCGTCGCGCGCCTTGATGAAGTTGAGCCTGGCGTCCTCGAACGCGAGTGTGGTTGCGCCACCGCGACGACCATCCACACGCGACAGACCCTCCTTCTTGGTCCACTCGCCGTACGTCGCGAAGTACAGGGGCTTCGAGAGATCAATACCCTTCTCCCTGGGATCGAGGACGTATCGACGCTGGTAGCGCTTGCCGCTCGCGAGGCCATCGTCGGTGAGGTTCACGGCGGAGCCACCGTGGGTCGGAACCTTCCACGCGTCCCAGCCATCCGTGAGGATCACGGCGGATCCATCCTGCGCCCAGCCCATGGGCTGGAACGGCGGCGGCACCAGGTTGTTGTGATCGTCCGCTGTATCGCCGAACACGGCGGGTACACCGCGCGTGATGTTGCGCGTCTGACCCGTGGCCATGTCGAGCACATGGTAGCTCGTGTCCATGTCGAAGTAGAGCAGCTGCGTGCCATCCGGTGACGCCGACGCGAGGCCGAGGTGCTTCTGGAGCGCTCGCTTCCGCTCGCCGGTCTTCAGGTCGATCGTGTAGAAGTCCTGGAAGTTGCGGCCGTTGTAGCTCGCGGCCTGGAGGTACGCACGGTTGTCGATGCCATACGCGAATCGGTCGCGCGGTGCAATGGTGACCTGACGCAACGCATCATCGGCCAGGCGAATCACTTTCTTCTCCGCCATGCGGTACTCGGACAGGAAGCTGTAGCTCTTGTCCTGCTGCTCCTGCACCATCTGCTGCGATTGCAGCCGAGGATCCTTCCAGTGCCAGAGAATGAGCGACGGCGTTTCGTCGTCTGGCGAGACGGTCGCCTGGTTGATGGTCCCACCCGCACCGGGCGCTCCCGGCTGGGCCACCGGCGGAAGAGCCGAGGCGGCATCGGCAAGTGCGGGGGTCACAGACTTTTTCCTTGCGTCGCGAATGCCGAAGTAGACGGCGGAAAAATCATCGGCCCACCGCGGCGTGCGGTCCGCGCTGACCTGCATGGTCACCGGGAATCCCGCCACTTCTGTGTCGACCACGGTTTTCGTGGGCGCACCGTGCGCAAAGCCGGTGAACGCCACCAGCGCGTAGGCCGTGTCCTTCGCGACGCTGTCCGGTCTGCCACGCAGCACGGCGAGGGCGAGCCCGCTGTCTGCCCAGGCGAGACGCCGATAGAGTGCGCGATCGCTGTCGAGCGACTTCACGACGGCGGTCGCAAGGGTGCGCACCTGCACGCCATTGCCAAGCTGGTCGCGAGCATCGATTGTATACGCGAGGTAAGTGCCCGACTCGTCGAAGGCGAAGTCGGCGACATTCCCCACGTTCACCGTTTCGCCGCTTGCCATGTGATAGAGCACCAGGTCGGTGCCCTCCACCCGCGTGGGCGCGGCACCGCCTGCGGGTGGTGCGCCGCTCACGGGAGCATCGGCCGGATACGCCTGCATGGCGATCCATCCCGACTCCTGGGCCGAGAATGCGAACCGGCGAATCTTGTCGAATTCCTTTTTCTCGCCGGTGGCGAGATTCACGATCACGGCCTTGTTGAATGCCGGACGCTTCTGCGTGCGGAGACGCCTGGCGTCCTTTGCCATGGGATAGACGGTGAAGGCGGCGAAGCCGGAGTTCGCGGACATCATCACCGGCGCTGATGCATTCGCCGCTGCGCTCCCTGCACCCCCTGGCGCGGGGGCGGGCAGTTCGCCGATCTGGAAGCGGTACTCCTTCCCCTCTCGCGTGGCACGAACCACAAGTTCGGCGTCGCCGTCATTGGGCACCAGCTGGTAGGCGAACCACCGGCCGTCATTGGAGAGCGTGGATGCCCGAATGCTCTTCCAGCCCGCGATGTCGGCGGGCGAGAGCGCGCGCCTGGTTGCGGCAACCGGCTGCTGGGCACTCGCGGCCGCAATGGGACTAGCGGCGATCAGCGCCGCGAGAACGAGGCGCGCGCGAAGGGAGGCGAAATACGGCATATGCGAGAGGCTGCTGGTCTGCGGAAGTGACGGGGCGGGCGAATGAAACATGGAGGCCGACGTCTCCCCGGGCAAAGTTGCGGAAACCGCGGAACCGGAGCACGCGCCACGGGTAGCGAAGGAATGCCCACATCCCACCTGAAACTGCTCGTCGCGTCCGTGACGGCACTCGTGCTCGGAATTCCGTCGCTCGCCACGGCACAGCTCGCGCCCAACCCGGTGCCACCCGCACGCAAGGATTCCGTCATCAAGGAGTACCGCGGCGCGTACCAGCATGGCTTCGAACGCAGCTGGTTCGTGCCCTGTGACGGCCCTGTGGATGACAGGATGTGGTGGGTGACCCTCACCGACCAGGCGCTGCTCCAGCGTGACAGCCTGCTGGCAAGGATCACCAGTCCCACCAACGGCCTGGCCGTGCGATGGCGCGCCACCGTGGGGCCACGCATGCCGGCCGGCATGATGGGATACGGCACCCGCTACATGCTCGTCACGGAGATCATCGAGGTCCGGCCGCTGCCAGCCGCCGGCGCCTGCCAGGCGATAGAACGTTCGTCCTGACGGCTCAGTGAATCTGCTCGAACGGAATGTTGCCGATGCCGTACTGTCGCCAGTCGGCATAGTCGAAATGCCACCACTCCGCCGCAATCACGGCGAAGTGCTCCGCCTCCATCACTCGGCGCAACAGTTCGCGGTGCCAGCGCTGGCGTGACGTGCCGCCCGGATAATCCGCTGCCGCGCGATCGGTGGTCTCATCATAGGTGCTCACCATGTCCACCGGTGTGCCCGTTGCCAGGTCGTACAGGGTGAGGTCCACCGCTTCGCCGCGGTTGTGCTTGGATCCATCAGCCGGATTCGCTACGAAAATGTGCTTGTCGGCTGGCGTGGCATCCCAGAACATCTTCGTCACCGACCAGGGACGATATCCGTCGTGTACCAGCAGCCCGAACCCCCTGGAGCGCAACGCCGTGCTCACGCGGACGAGCGCCTGGGCGGCCGGCCGCTGGAGGAACGCGCGCGCCTGGGTGTAGAACGGCGCTCCCATGAAGTTGTTCGTCGTCGCGTAGCGGATGTCGAGCTTGATGGTGGGATCGAGCGACGCAAGCTCCACGAGGTCGGCAGGACGAAAGGGACCCGCTTCGTGTGGTGGCGTTGCCGCCATGGCCGTGCGGCGCACTTCATCCAGCGGACGCACCAGCCGCACCACCAGCTGGTTGCCCGACTCCGGCCCCAGCTGCCGTCGCGTGTAGGTGGCGTCACCCACGGTCAATTGCGTCGCACGGCCCGATCCGTCGCGCACGAACACGACGCTCGACCGTGCGTCGTCGTCGCGCAACGGCGTGAACCGGTCCGGCGTGACTTCCGCCAGGGCGACATCGGGCACCGAATTCACGTGGAGGTACAACAGGCCACCGCGTTCGAGCACCATGCGAATTGCACTGTCCGCACCATATTCACCAATCAGCCCCACCCATCGCGCGGGCGGCGCTGGGGGCGGGCCCTTGGGATCCGCAACGGCAACCGCCACCTGTGCGGGCGACGTGGCTCGGCAGGCCGCGAGCGCGGTGATGGATGTCGCACCGAGTGCGACGCGCAACGCTCGCAGCAGGATTGTTGTTCTCATGCCGCAAGATACCGCGCAGACCCGCATGACGGATGTGCTTCCCGGCTCAGCCC
>JAYVNZ010000167.1:0-6634 GCA_043758185.1 Gemmatimonadaceae bacterium
GCGCACCGGTGTAACGGAAGCCGCGCTCGCCGATCTTCTCACCGAGGTCCGGCGGATGTCTGCGGAACCGGTGCCCGCCGACGAACTCGAGCGCGCGAAACGGTCGCTTGTGGCGAGCTTCGCCGTGTCACTCGAGCAGTCGTCGCAGGTGCTGAGCTACTGGATGCAGGCGAAGCGCTACGACTTCTCCGATGACTACTGGGACACGTATCCCGAGAAGATCGCGGCCGTAACGGCGGACGAAGTGCAGCAGGTCGCGCGCAAGTACTACGATCTGTCGCGCTTTCAGATCGTCGTCGTCGGCGATGGTACAGTCGTGGCGCCCATCCTGTCGAAGCTGGGTCCGGTCAAGCGCGTGGAATCGCCGAAATAGGGCATTTCGAATCGCTCCGAAGCCAGCGAGCCATTTCGAGAAGCAGCCCGCTTCCGGTAGTCGAACTATCAGCATGGCAGACGTTCAGGGTGCGCCAAGGCAGTCCAGACGACGTCATTCAGCAGAGGCGGCCGTCGGTTTGCTCGACTTGATCGCGCAGTTGGAGGCAGGATAGCTCCCGGTATCCAGCCGCTAACCGTCGGGATGCTCGCGCACCATCGGCTCCGCGTGCATGAGTGCGGCCTCCAGAGCGTGATCGTCGGCGCCGACGTTGCCGAGCGCCACCGCCGCATTCCGCTGCAACCCGCGCAGCTTCGCGCGCTTCATCGGGCTCCGCTTGAACGCCGCGCTGAATTCATCCGGTGTCATCGCGAGCAGTGTCATCGCGATGATCCGCGCGTTGTTCGACGCCAGCACTGCACGTGGCGCGAACTCCGGCACCTTATTGGGCTGAGCGAACTTCACATTCCACGGACACACCTCCTGGCAGATATCACACCCATAGATCAACTCCCCCATCGGCTCGCGGAACTCCACAGGGATCTCGCCCTTCAGCTCGATCGTGAGGTACGAGATGCACCGCGTTGCATCCAGCTCCCGCGGCGCCAGGATGGCATCCGTCGGACACGCCTCGATGCACCGTGTACACGTTCCGCACCGGGCTGTCTCGAACGGTACATCCACCGTCATCTCGAGATCCAGCACCAGGCACCCGAGAAAGAAGAACGATCCCAGTGAAGGATTAAGCAGGTTCGTGTTCTTGCCGAACCACCCGAGCCCCGCCCGCCGCGCAAGGTCGCGCTCCAGCACCGGCCCGGTGTCCACGTACGCCTTCCCCAGTATCGTTAGTCCCGCATCATGCTCGAGCCGCGCGTGCAGCTCACGCAGCCGACCCTCCATCACATCGTGGTAGTCGTCTCCACGCGCATACCGCGCTACCGGACCACTGGGCTCACGGCCGCCGTAATCAAGCGCCACGACAATCGCATGCGTGGTACCGGGAACGGGACGTCGCGAATCGCGTCGCTTCTCTGCGCCACGCGCGAGGTAGTGCATCTCACCCGCTCGGCCGGCGTCGATCCATTCGTCGAACGCGTCAGCAGTATCCACCGGTCCGAGTGCGGCGATGCCGGCGAGGTCGAACCCGAGTGCGTAGGCATGCGCTTTGGCCAGCTGCGCCATTTCCGCCGGCGAGTGCGACAGGATACCGGCATCCACCCTGGCGTCGATCACGGGTCGCGCACGGCCCACAACGCATAGCGCTCCACGTCCTCCACCGGCGGCGTGATGTCCTCGTCGCCATACGCGGTGTACATCCGCCAGCGGACATAATCCACCGCGGGCAGCGGAAGGAACGGGAAGCGGCAATACCAATGCCGGCGGCGAAAGCGCCACCCGACACGCAGCAGCGCCGTACCCGTAGCCGGATGGCGCAGCGCGCGCATTGCGAGCCGGAACGAAAGGCGGGTCCACTGCATGATCGAAACTTGGCGGCACGACCACCCGTGAACAACTCGTCGCCGCGCGCACGGCTGGCGAAACTGTGAGGCGCACGTGAGGTTCCACTGGTAGCCTCCCTCATCACGACGACGACATGAACGTGCTGCTGCTGGGTGCCACGGGAATGGTGGGGCAGGGCGTGCTCCGCGAATGCCTCCTCGCGGGCGACGTCCAGTCGGTCACCACCCTGGGTCGCAGCGCGACTGGCCAGCAGCACGCCAGGCTGAAGGAGCGCGTCCACCCGAACCTGTTCGATCTCGCACCCATCGAGGCAACGCTCACCGGCTACGACGCCTGCTTCTTCTGCCTCGGCGTATCCTCTGCCGGAATGTCGGAGCAGCAGTACACGCACCTGACGCACGACCTCACGCTGGCAGTCGCCCGCGCGCTCGCGCGCCGCAACCCGGCCATGACCTTTGTCTATGTCAGCGGGATGGGCACCTACAGCACCGAGCACGGACGCACCATGTGGGCTCGCGTGAAGGGCCGCACGGAGAACGCACTGTTGGGGCTGCCCTTCAAGGCGGCGTTCATGTTCCGGCCCGGCGCCATCATGCCGCTCCACGGCGTGCGATCGAAGACTGCACTCTACCGCCTGGCGTACGCCGTCCTCACACCACTGTACCCGCTCATCAAGCGGCTGTCACCGAACGCCGTGACCACCAGCGAACAGGTTGGCAAGGCCATGCTGGAGGTCACGCGCCACGGCTACCCGCACGCGGTGCTCGAGACAGCCGACATCAACGCCCTGTAGGCGGCCACCTAAAGGAACGACTGGCCATCCATCCGCGCTGGCGGCGCAACGCGCAACGCCGCCAGGGCGCTCGCGAATACATCGGTCGTACGCCGAGGTGTTCCCGTCACCGGCCGGTTGGTGAGCAACGGAACGCACATGTGATCGCGATGCAGCGCTCCGTGCGAGCTCACATGCGGAATGGGTTCGTAGCGCGACCGGAAGTCCCAGCCTGGTGTTGCCGAGAGAATGATGTCGCCCGACCTGGCGGCCGCGGCGAGATTCGCGATCTGCACCAGCGCATCGGGATACGTGCTCGCCTGCGTGGCGTCGTGCGTCTCGTTCGCCGCGCCACTCACGTCGGCGCCGTAGCCGAGTGGGTCTCCGGTGATGCGCACGTAGCGATATGAGCCGCCCGCGTGGATGATGACCGCACTGCCGCGTGCGCCGCTACGCACCTCGCACTGGTCCACCGATTGCGGCAACAGCAACAGGTCCACCGACTCGCGAGCCAGCAGCAGGTCCGCAAGCGACGACCAGCGTGACTCCAATGCGCTCCACCACGGCCGCTCGCGCCGCGCGAGCTCCAGGTAGAGATGCGCCATCGCGTTGCCGCTCACCATCACCGCGACGTCGGGCGAGAGGCCAACCGACCACGGATGCGCAACGGTGCGCGCACCCGTCGCGGCAACCACACCCGCGAGATCCTCATGTGAATGCACAGCGGAGTGGCCGTGGTCGCTCACGATCCACAACTGCATTGCGTCCCAGTACCCACCATCCTCGGCGTCAGACCGAATCTGCGCCGCCACGTCATCCACGATGCCGAGTGCCGCGCGCACCACCGGGCTCTCGTGACCGAGTGCGTGAGATGTCTTGTCCACGCCAGCGAGTGCCGCAAACACGTAGTCGGGCCGGTCGTCGCGAATGCGACGGGGAATCGTGTCGAGCACCTCGCGATCGATGTCGGTCCAGCCTTCCGCGCGCCCTCGAAAATGCGTCAGGCCCACGCGCCACGCAGACTTCATGGTAAGCGTGCCGTGCCGTCGTGATGCCGCAAGGCCTCGCGTCACCACGCTCAATGCGCCAATGCTGTCTGGCACCAGCTCGAACATTGTGGGGGCCGCCGCATCCAGATCGCCATCGAATTGTCCGAACTGAATGCCCACATAGCTGCGCGCGTAATCGGGCCACTGGCCCCGCACGCGTGAGCGATCGTACCAGCGGATGCCCGGCACACCCACGCCGCCAGGAAACCGGCCGAGCAGGAAGGGCGTGTATGCCGGGCCGGTGACCGAGGGAAACACGCTGGTGATCGCGTGCAGTCCGCCCTCGTCGCGCAGTCGGCGCAGCGCCGGCAGGTCACGCATCTCCCCCTGAAACGCGTCGTACCGCGCTCCATCAGCCACGAGAACCACTACGGACATGTGCGACGCGAACTCGGCATCGGCGAACAGAAACGCGGTGTACCGGGGAGGGCAAGCGACGCACAAGCACTGCGATACGATGCCCCGCTGGCGCGCTGGCCTGCCGGGTGTGTACACTCACCCATGGCTACTCGAAAAGGCAGCACGACCTCCAGGAAAACAACGGGCGCAGCGCCCGCCAAGGTGAGCAACGTGAGCGCGCGCGCGAAGTCCACGCCGCCCACCACGCCTGTGAACCCCACGCCGGACGCCGTCACCGCGCGATCCCCCCGTACCGCAACCGGCAAGCGCAGCAACCCCGCGCGTCTAGCCGTGGCGCAGGCCGAGGCGCAGGAGGGCCTGCGGGAGCGCACAGAGGAAGGACATCGCGCCGCCGGCCGCACCCCGCCGTCACAGCTGTCCAACAAGCGGAGCGCAGGGGCAACGCGAAAGATCGACGACGACCTCCGTGACTTCGTGAGCCCGCGCACCGAGGATGAGAAACTCCTCCAGGCGCCCGACGCCGAAGGCGTACAGCAGGCGAGGGATTTCCGCGCCACCGATACATGGCGCGTCATGCGCATCATGGGCGAGTTCATCGAGGGCTTCGACAACCTTGCCACCGTGGAGCGCGGCGTCTCCATCTTCGGCTCCGCGCGCACAGCACCCGACGATCCGCAATACCTCGCCGCACAGGAAACAGCGCGCCTGCTGGCGGTCGCTGGTTTTTCCATCATTACCGGCGCAGGGCCCGGCATCATGGAGGCCGCCAACAAGGGCGCTAAGGAAGGCGGCGGCCGGTCTATCGGCTGCAACATCGAACTCCCATTCGAGCAGGGCGCAAACCCGTTCGTCGACACCCTGGTGAACTTCCGGTACTTCTTCGTCCGAAAGACCATGTTCATCAAGTACTCCAGCGCCTTCATCATCTTCCCCGGCGGATTCGGCACGCTCGATGAGGCCTTCGAGGCGCTCACACTCATCCAGACCGGCAAGATCTACCAGTTTCCCGTGATCCTCTTCGGCCGCCACTACTGGGCCGGATTGTTGCGCTGGCTCCAGTCCCGCGTACTCGCCGAGCGGAAGATCTCGGCTGGCGACATGGATCTCATGCTGCTCACGGACGATCCCGCCGAGGCGGCCCGTGCCGTGATCGACGCGTACAACGCAGTGAATACGAAGTAACGAGTTTCGTCCTGAGCGCAGCGAAGGACCTGCTTTTTTCCTCGACCCTCATCACGCGCAACCGCATCATGGCAAGCAAGAAGAGCACGACGAACAAGCCCGACGACCGCGAGCGCGGTGGATTCAAGTCCAGCCGTCACGGCACGGGGAAGAAAGCTTCCGCCGCTGGCGACAAGGGCGCACAGAAGCGGGCGGCCGAGGAGCGCGAACACGCGGGCGAGCAGCATACGGCGCATGACACGTCGAAGTTCCTCCAGGGTGGGCGTATCGCCCCACGTCGTATCGATGGCTCGGAGACGGCCGCCGACCTCATCGACGGAACGTTCCTCGCCTACAACGGCGCCCGCCTCCGCGAGGCGTGCCAGCTCTTCACGCAGAAGATGCTCGAGCCCGACGTCACCGTCGGAATGACCCTCACCGGCGCACTCACCCCCGCGGGGCTCGGCATGGCCGCGCTGATCCCGCTCATCGAGTCCGGCTTCGTGGACTGGATCATCTCCACCGGCGCCAATCTCTATCACGACGCGCATTTCGGGCTTGGATTGTCGATGCACCGTGGCAACCCGGGCGCCAGCGATACCGTCCTGCGCGAGGAGGGCATCGTCCGCATCTATGACATCTTCTTCGACTACGACGTCCTGCTCAGCACCGATGCATTCTTTCGCAAGATCGTCCAGGGTCCCGAATTCCAGCGCGCCATGAGCAGCGCGGAATTTCACGCACTGTGTGGCAAGTACATCAGGGAGCGCGAGAAGGCGCTCGGCATCGGCAACAAGTCGCTGCTGGGTGTGGCCTACGAGTGTGGGGTGCCCATCTACACGTCGTCACCGGGCGATTCCTCAATCGGCATGAACGTCGCCGCACTTGCGTTGTCCGGTAACAAATGCGTGATCGACCCCAACGCCGACGTCAACGAGACCGCCTCTATCGTCCTCGGTGCCAAGCGTGGCGGTGGCAAGAGCGCCATCTTCATCTGCGGCGGCGGCAGCCCCAAGAATTTCGCACTGCAGACCGAACCGCAGATCCAGGAAGTGCTCGGCATCGACGAAAAGGGCCACGACTACTTCCTCCAGATCACCGATGCGCGGCCGGATACAGGCGGCCTCAGTGGCGCCACGCCGGCCGAGGCAGTGAGCTGGGGCAAGATCGACCCGGAGCGCTTGCCCGATGCGGTGGTATGCTACCTCGACAACACGGTCGCCCTTCCCCTCGTCACCGCGTACGCACACGCACGCCACAAGAAGCGCAAGTTGAAGCGCCTGCTGGACAGGCGTGAGCAGAATATGCAGGTGCTGCGCAGCGAGTTCGCGAAGGCGAACGGTGCGCACGCCACGTCAGCCGAAACGGACTCGAAACTCCCGATGCATCGGTAGATGGGTTTGTGGCCGTATGCTGTTGCTGTCGTACCGTCCCCCGTCCCCCGTCCCCCGTCCCCCG
>JAYVNZ010000168.1:0-8317 GCA_043758185.1 Gemmatimonadaceae bacterium
CGTGCGCACGGGGCGCCGTGGTGGATGCGCCTTCCAGGAGCTCATACTCCAATGCGCAGCCATCGGCTGGCGTGGATGCGGACAGTCCCAGCACGCGACACTGGACGCGCACCGACGTCACCCCAGGCTCGCCAGCGGCGACGTCCAGTGACGCGCTCTCCGGAAGCGCCGTCCAGGCGCCGGCCACGTCTTTCACCTGCACGCCAGCTGATCCTGTTCGCGCCGCGCGAACGGCCACGCGGTAGCTCACGTTGCCATGGACCGTGACGGCGCTCGACACCTCTGTCACGGTCTTGCTGCGGCGCACATCGACTACCTCGAGTGCAGTCATCCGGAGCAGTGAAGACACCGACACGGTGACCTGGGTAGTTGCGCTCACCGAGTCCGTACCCGCTGACTGCGCCGCGAGCTTTCCTGCACCGATACTGATGACAGTCATGAAGGCGATGGCGGCACGAAGGTGTGATTGGACCGACATGGGAAGCGGGGGCAAGAGGGGTCACGCTGCTCTGTTGCCCTCTCCTTAAGCACCAATGGATCCCAGTCCACAGGTGCCGTTACCTTCGCTTCAAACGATGATCTTCCCCAGATTCACGTGTCCGTAAGTTCATCCTCCATAATCATTTACGCGAGACTGCTCCCCAAGGCGCGCGGGTGACCGGGCGGACGCTCGCAGTACGAAAAAGAGGGCGCATTCTGCTTCCCCGGACACTCTTGTCCCGGGCAATCTGTCCGGGGCCCCCCAACATCAGGGTGTATCTACGGCGCAATCGCCGGATCGTAGACATACGTCCGTCCACGCCGCTCGTCGAACAGGTAAGCCTTCCGGGCCGGCGCCATCGCGAGCAGGCGGGCGTTCTCCGCGTTCCCGCGATCGTACACCACCCAGATGCGCTCCGCATCTGGATTTGCGACGTTCCGCACGAAGGTGATGTGCGGATTGTGCGTGGTGGCGTAGCGCACGAACACGATCGCCCTGGGGTCATGAATTGATGTGAGCAGCTTGTCGAAGCGGGTGAGAAATTTCCGGTCGCCCACGTGCTGGCCGCGGATGGTCCGGAGCGCCGTGAGACCGGGGAGGATCAGCACCAGTGCCGCCACCGCGAGGGCCAGCGACCAGCGGTGTGAACGCCATGCGAACGTGGGTGATTGCGCGATGCCGCGCGGGCGGCCGATCAGCGAAACAGCCCACGCGAGCCCGGCCGCGGTGAGATAGGCGAATGCGGGTACGCTTTCGTAGTAATACAGCGTCCATGCCGGCGGCGTGCCGTACACGAGGTAGGCCACCAGCAGCCAGATCCCGCTCAGCACCGCGAACGCCGTCGCACCATTCAGGGTGAGCACGCCCAGCACAGCGAATACCACCATCACGCCGCGCGACACGGCCCAGATGCTCACCGACAGGTCGTGCGCCCGCGTGATGAAGGTCGAGCGCAGGGCGGATACGTGATGGTTGAGGTGCATGTAGGAGTACGTGCGATTCAGCTCGTACAGGTCCGGCGTGACCGCATGGGACGGCGGCGTGGTGTCGAGCCCGAACCCGGGAACGTCGTACGGCATGTACATGCGCGTATAGAGGGTCAACGGGGTCACGCGCCAATCATGCGTGGTGCGCGCATTCCAGAGCGGAAGGATGCCCAGCACCAGGATGCCCACCGCGCACGCGAGGCCGAGCTGGCGCCAGTGCTTGCCTGCGATCACGTCGTGCAGGACCACGAGGCCAACGGGAATGGCGTACGCCAGGCCCGTGAGTGGTCGGGTGATGGCATCCCACCCGGTGAACAGGGCAAGCACGAGCAGCCACCGCAGCTCGCGCCTGTCACGCCACTCGAGCAGCGCGTACCAGCCTGCAAGCCAGCAGACCGTCGTCGTACTCTCGGAGAAGAACGTGGGCCCGAAGTAGAGCACCATGGGCGACGTGAGCCAGATGACCCACGCCAGCAGCGCCACCGCGCCGCTCGCCATGCGGCGCGCGAGCACATAAAGCAACGCAGCCACGGAAGACTGCAGCACCAGCGGCATGAGGGCAGGCCAGCCGAGGAGCGCGCCAGGCGTCATCAACAGGGCGTGCCCGGGGAAGTACTTGGCGGCCAGTGCCGGCTCCACTAACACGTGAGGTTGTGCCCAGAAGTCGGGCAACGGCGGTGACGGAAGCGCCCACATGCCACGCGCAAAAATCTGCGCCTGCAGCACATACGCCATCTCGTCGTGCACCGCGGGGATGGGATTCCACGCCGCCCACGACACCCACAGGGCCACGAAGGTGAGCGCGAAGACCACGGCCACCATCGCGCGTGATGCGAGCACGCGGGAGAGCGCACCAGAGTCGGTCGCTGCAGTGCCAGCGAGATGCGCCAGGAGTGCCGCGAGCAGGATCGCGACAAATGTGAGTGTGATCAAGCGGTCGGATCGGGAGGGAGGACATCACCCGGTACTGCCCAGGCTGCGGGGTACGGGTGATGCGGATAGGCCACGGATGAGGGTACGAGCGCGGCTGTCATCGAACAAGTGCGCGGTGCGGCCATCAGCACAGATGGACCGCCGTTGCCTTCATGCTCGCCACCACCGCGGCGCCCACTTCGAGTTCCAGCTCGCGCGCGGCCGCGGAGGTCACCACGGCCACGATGACGGTGGAGCCGATGGTGACAGACACGCGCATGAGCGCCCCGCGAGCCGTGAGCTCGCCGACATGCCCAGTGAGCACATTGCGCATGGAGCTCGTACCGGCAGCTCCGCGCGACAGGACGACATCCTCGGCACGAATCACGGCGTGACCCGGACCACCCGCGTGATCGCCCACGGCCGAGAGAATGATTCCGTCGCCAACGAAGCGCAGGGAGGCCGGGTCCGCATCAACGTCATCGCAGCGCTTGATGATGCCCGCCAGCACATTTTCGGCCCCCAGGAAGTCGGCCACTGCGCCGGTAGCGGGTTGGCGAAACAATGTTGCCGGCGGTGCCTGTTGCACCACTCGTCCCGCGTCGAGCACGATGGCGATGTCGCCGAGCGTGCCCGCCTCGTCGAAGTCATGCGTCACGTGCAGCACCGTCATGCCCTGCTCGCGATGGATGCTGTGCAACTCGGCGCGGATGCGGCGGCGGCCGCGCGGGTCGAGGGCCGCGAATGGCTCGTCCAGCAGCAGGATGTCCGGGGTGCGCGCGAGCGCGCGTGCGAGCGCCACCACCTGTCGCTCCCCGCCGCTGAGCGACGCGACGGGCCGCGCCATGAGCATGTCGGCACCAAGGCGCTGGGCAAGCTCGCGCACCAGTCGGCGGTCGGATGTGCCGTAGCCGATGTTTTCCTCCACGCTGAGGTGCGGAAAAAGCCAGGCATGCTGATGAACGAGTCCAACGCCACGCCGCTCAGGCGGGAGCGTCGTTGCGTCTGCAGTATTGAGGAGGATGCGACCGTGCGTTGCGCTGCGGACGCCCGCGATGGTTTCCAGCAGCGTGGTCTTGCCGCACCCCGCTGGCCCAAGGACGATGCCCCACGCGCGTGCTGGAATGGCCAGGCTGATGTCGTGCAGATGGAACGACCCCGCGCGTGCGGAAACGGCTTCGAGCTGGATCACGGCGTTCGGTCGGCGAGCGACGGACGACTGCGTAGCGCCCGCAGGACGAGCAGCGGAATCAGCGCCAGCAGCACGAGCACCGCGGCCACCGGAAGTGCCGCGTCCAGGCCGAACGCCGTGAAGCGGTCGTAGCTCAACACGCTGGCGACCTTCGGGTTGTAGGTGAGGATCACGATGGCGCCGAACTCGCTGATGGCACGCGCCCACATGACGACCGCCGCCGCGTACAGCCCGCGCGCAGCGAGTGGCAGGGTGATGCGCCGGGCGGCCTGCCACTGCGAGTCGCCCAGCGTGCGGGCTACATCCTCGTATCGTGTGTCCACGCGAGCCATGGCCTCGCGAGCCGCGCTGATGTAGAGCGGCGCGGAGACGAACAGCATGGCCAGGCCGATGCCGAATGGTGAGCCGACGATGGCGATGCCGACGCGGGCCAGCGCGGCGCCGGCGGGACTGGCGCGCCCGAACACCAGCAACAGCGCGATACCCGCTACAGGATGCGGAATGAGGAGCGGTAATTCCACCAGTGCCGCCACGAGGCCGCCCGCCGGCATGCGCCCACGGGCGAGCAGGTATGCGAGGGGCGTTGCCAGGAGCACGGTCACGAGCGTGGCGGTCGTCGCCGCGGCGGCCGTGAGCACGAGTGCGCGCTGCAACTCGCCATCCGCGAACAACTGTCGCATGCCTTCAGCCCCGCCGCGAACAACGAGCGCCGCCACCGGCAGCACGAGCAGCCCAACCATGATGACGGCACTCCCCGCTGCGCTCGCGCTGGCAGCGCGGCGCGGAAGCGTGCGCATCATGGTGCGGGTACCTGTCGAACCAACGCCGGGATCGAATCGCCCGTGAACACGGGCGTGGCCAGTGCATCGAGACGAGCGGCCGCGAGGAGCTGGCGTCCTCGTGCACCGAGCAGGAACGCGACGAAGCGCTCACCCGCCGGGCCATGCGGTGCATTCCTTGGTATGCTCACGGCGTAGACGATGGGCGCACCTCGCCTCGTGATGGTGTCGCGGCCACTGGCCACGCGCACGGAAGCGGCGGCGTACTCCGCAGCCCGCGCGGGATCGCCGAGGTCGATGGCCGAAGGCAACGCGATGAACTCGAAGTGCTGTGCGTGCGCCACGGACTCATAATCGACGATGTAGTCCAGCTCGCCCGCAGACAGCAGTGCCGCGAGCTCGGTGGCGTTGCCGCGCAGCAGGCGTGCGGGCGTCCGGAGTTCGAGCGACAGCGCGAGGCCTGGCGCATGGTAATACGTCTCGGCGAGCCGATAGGTGAGAAGTGCGCGATAGCCCGCCGGTGCGAGAGCGGGGTCAGTGCGTCCAACCAGGACATCGGGCCGCAGCAGGACGGTGCGCCAGTTACTGGCCGTGATCTCCCCGGCATATCGCGAGCGCCGCGTGTACGCCACGACCATGCGATTCCGCGCAAAGGCGGCGTACCACGTGGTTGCTGACGGCATCAGCCTCTCGGGGAAGACCTCCTGATCGGCGAGCGCGATGACATCCGGAATGCGGTGCAGGTCCGTGATCCGCCGCGCAAGCTCGAGCGATGCACCGTGTTCTTCGCTCACCACGGCGCCCGTGGCGCGTCCGTAACTCTCCAGCACCGCTCGCATGGGGAGGGCAAGGCTTGCCGCCTCGAAGACCGTGAGGGTGTCCCTCCTGGAGGCGGACCGGGAATGGGTGTCCGCGCAGCCGACAGCAATGCAGAGGATGAGCGAGACAGCCGTCGGGCGGTACATGACGCGAATCTCGCGGAAGGACCACGCTTGGAGCAAGTAGCGTCCGATCGCTGACCGCTCCGCAAATGGTGCAAAACGGGACAAAGTCGAAACCGGTGGCATTTTCGTTCGTATATTGGCTAGCCCTTACCCCCTCCCATGCCCGATCTCGCAGTCGATATCCGCAACATCGCGAAGCGGTACGCAGGTCATGTCGCGGTCCGCGACCTGACACTCGCCGTGCCGCGCGGTACGGTGTACGGCCTGCTTGGCCCCAATGGCGCCGGCAAGACCACCACCATCCGCATGATCCTCAACATCATCATGCCGGACAGCGGATCCATCGCGCTGTTTGGCCAACCTCACCTCTCGGCCGGTTCAACAGACCGCATTGGATACCTGCCGGAAGAGCGCGGCCTGTACAAGAAGATGCAGGTTCGGCGCGTGCTGAAGTTCCTGGCCGAGTTGAAGGGAGTGGACGGGCCCACGGCGGAGAAGCGCATCGAGTACTGGATGGAGCGCTTCGAGCTGAAGACCGAGGAGACGGACTGGGGCATGTCCAAGATCGACGAGCTGTCGCGCGGCATGCAGCAGAAGGTGCAGTTCATCGGGACGCTCATCCACGATCCCGACCTGGTCATTCTCGACGAGCCCTTCTCCGGCCTGGACCCCGTGAACGCCCAGGCGTTGAAGGACACTATTGTGGACCTCAAGGCACGGGGCAAGACCGTCATCTTCAGCACGCACCTGATGGACAATGCCGAGCGGCTCTGCGATTCCGTGTGCATCATTGCGCATGGGGACAAGGTGCTCGACGGCGCGGTCGCGGACGTGAAGGCAGAGCATGGCACGCGTGTGGTTGCGCTGTCCGTGTCGAGTGACGCGCGCCCGCAGATCGCGCACGTGCTGGCGGACCGGTCGCTGGTGTCGCGCGCAGACGACCAGAACCGGTTCTACGAAATCCAGTTGGCGCCGGGCGCCGACGCGCAGGTGCTGCTGCGGCGCGTCATCGAGACCGGCGTATCGATTCAGCGCTTCGAACTGGTGCAGCCGTCGCTGCACCAGATCTTCCTGGAAAAAGTCGGCGCCACGGGCGTCGAGGAGGGGATGAGTGGCCAAGGTTGATTATCGGAAGCTCGGTGTGGTGTTCCGGCGTGAATACCTCGAGCGCGTCCGATCGAAGTGGTTTCTCGTGGCCACGCTGCTTGGCCCGGTGTTCATGGGAGCGATCACGATTGCCCCCACGTACATGTCGATGCGCTCCCGTCCCACGGACGACCTCACGCGCGTGCTCGTGATCGATGCCACTGGCGCCAATCTTGGCGCGCGGGTTGGCTCGGCACTTGGAAAGGCGTTCCCCAAGGCGCCCGTTCCGCGTGTGAAGGTCGTATCGCCGGACCGACTCCTGGTCACGGAGGATGCTGCCGTTGCGGAGGTCGTGGGCAAGGAGATCAATGGCTACATCGTGCTCGATTCCAACACCATTGCGAACCGCTCCGTCCTCTACGCGGGCCGCAATGCGAGCTCGCTCAGCGACGTCCAGGCGCTGATGGTGATTGTGCGGCAGCAGGTACTGGCACAGCGGCTGGAGCACGAAGGTCTCGATGCGGCACGAGTGACGGCATTGACCGCCGAGAAGCTCGAGACGAAGACGGAGAAAATCGGCTCCAAGGGGCGCGAGAAGGGTAGCGGCCTCGGGAACCTGGCGTTCGGCTATATCGTCGCGTTCCTGCTCTACATCATGATCGCGCTCTACGGTCAGAACATCCTGCGCGGCGTGATGGAGGAGAAGACCACGCGAGTGGCCGAGGTGGTGGTGTCGAGCGTCTCAACGGATACGTTGCTCGCCGGCAAGGTCCTCGGCGTGGGACTCGTGGCCATCACCCAGGTGGTGGCGTGGGTGGCGCTCACCATCGGGATGCTCGTGTACCTGTCACCCATCCTGTTCGGGAAGATGACCCCGCAGGCCGGGGCGACGGCAGCGGCGGCGCGCGGCCTGCCGTCCGACATGGTCCTCTCCGCGCTCCCTACGCCGGGCACTGCGCTGATCATCCTTGGCTACTTCGTGCTCGGCTTCATTTTCTATGCGTCGCTGTTTGCGGCTGTTGGCGCGATGGTGAGCAGCCAGGAGGATGTGCAGCAGGCGTCGATGCCCGTGATGATCATGCTCATCTCTTCAGTGGTGTTCATGAGCCCCATCCTCACCAACCCCGGCAGCAACCTGTCGCGGGTCATGTCGCTCATCCCGTTTTCGGCGCCCATCCTCATGCCGCTTCGGATGACGCTCGTGCCGGTTCCCTGGTATGAACTTGCCGCGTCGCTGGGGGGCGTGGCGCTGGCGTGCGTGGCAGCGATCTGGCTGTCGGCGCGCATCTATCGCGTGGGTCTGCTGATGTACGGAAAGAAACCGACGTTCGGGGAGCTGTTGCGCTGGGTGGGATTCGCCGGCTGAGCGCCTGTCGTCCTGCGTGCAACGAAGGACCTGCTCTTCACCCATCGGGAGGAGCAGGTCCTTCGCTTTGCTCAGGACGACAAAGTGCGGTCAGGAGGACAATTATCAGTCAGCACGCGGCGCGCTCGCCTGCGCCCCGCTCATGGCGGATTGCGCCATTCCCGTGAGTGGCGCCACGATGGCCTTTCTCACGTCATGCGCGACGGTTTCGATTCGCTGTTCGATGGCACCGTGAAAACCCTGGACCACCTGGGAGACCAGGTCGTCGAGCACGCTGCCGAGCCGCCCGCGGGCGCCCCGCGTTGCCGTGACCGTCGCGGCGGCCGCCTTGATGTCGGCGCGCGAGCCGCTCAGCATCACGCCGGCTCCAACGGCCAGCGCCAGCGCGGGCCACGGGTTGTCCTTCACGATCTGCGCGACGTTCATCTTCTTCTCGAGTTCCTGCAGCGTGTCCGACATGCGGGCGCGGGTGAGCTCGATGTCGCGCCTTACGTCAGCCGTTGTTTCAGCCATTCCGTGTCCTCCTTGAGCGTCGCGACCGTTTCGTGCGGCGCGAGCGCGGACGGTGAGA
>JAYVNZ010000169.1:0-4254 GCA_043758185.1 Gemmatimonadaceae bacterium
CAGCCCGTTCCTGTATCCTGACGACGAAATCAGCACCGCCTCCGTGCGTTTTTTCGTCTCGGAGCTGGTCCGCGAAACCGCCCTCGAGCAGCTCGACCAGGAGGTTCCCTACAGCCTGGCGTGCGAGGTGGAGGAGTACCGCGAAGCACAGTCCCCGATATACATTCGCACCGTCCTTTACCTCGAGCGCGAAAGCCAGAAGCGCATCCTCATCGGCGCCGGCGGCCAGCGCATCCGGGACATCGGCCGCGCTGCCCGCGTGAAGGTGGAAGCGTTTGTGGGAGCGGCCGTCTACCTGGACTTGTGGGTCAAGGTCCTTCCCAACTGGCGCAAGAGTGACAGTGCCGTCCGCCGTTTCGGTTACAGGCTCCACGACGATCCAACTCCATGACGCTCTCCCCGCAACTCGTCGCCATCCTGGTCTGCCCCAAGTGCAAGGGGCCACTCGAGCACGTGACGTCCGATCCGGCGCTGCTCTGTCACGCCTGCCACCTCCGCTACGCCATTCGGGATGACATACCCATCATGCTGGTCGACGAGGCCACGCAGATCTGACGGGTCGCACATGCATGTGAACGTGAGCCGACGCGCAGCGCGCCGCAGACGAGCCGTTTCATGAAGGCACTGGCCTTCCTGCTGCTGTTCGTGCCGGCGTCCATTGTCGCCGGCATTGTGCACGCACCACCCGTGCTGGTCTTTGCACTCAGCGCCCTGGCCATCATTCCCCTCTCGGGATTCCTTGGCAAGGCAACCGAGGAACTGTCCACTTACACGGGCCCGGCCCTTGGTGGTCTGCTCAATGCCACCCTGGGGAACCTGGCTGAGCTGATCATCGCGGTGCTGGCGCTCCGCGCCGGGTTGGTGGATCTCGTGAAGGCATCCATCACGGGCTCCATCCTCGGCAACCTGCTGCTGGTACTCGGAGCGGCCCAGCTTGCCGGCGGCCTTCGGCACAAGGTACAGCGCTTCAGCGTTGCCCTCGCCGGCCTCAGTATCTCGCTGCTCACGGTGGCAGTCATCGGGCTTGTGATTCCCGCAATGTTCCTGGCAACGCATCCTGACCCCACACACTTGCTCACGCGCAAGGTCTCCACTGGCGTCGCGGTCCTCCTCATGGCGGGGTACGTGTTGAGCCTGGTATACTCAATGGGAACGCACCGGTCGGTGTTCGGCGAGGGGGCCGACGTCGCCAACGAGTCACATGGCTCCGACCAGGCAGCACGCTGGTCCCTTGGGCGCGCCCTGACTGTTCTGCTGGCCTCCGCCGCATCCATTGGATGGGTGTCGGAGATCCTCGTGGGCTCCACGGAGGCGGCCATCAAGGGGGTCGGCCTGTCGCAGGTGTTCGTGGGGATCATCGTGGTTCCCATCATCGGCAATGCGGCGGAGCACAGTTCGGCGGTGCTGATGGCAATGAAGAACCGAATGGACCTGGCAGTGTCGATTGCGGTGGGGTCGAGCGCGCAGGTAGCATTGCTCATCGCGCCCATCCTGGTGTTCGTTGGCCGGGCGCTTGGCCAGCCGATGGACCTGGCCTTCAACATTTTCGAAGTGGCGGCTGTAGCGCTTGCCGTGGCCGTGGCCACCAGTGTCGTGCGAGACGCCGAGTCGCACTGGCTGGAAGGGGCATTCCTGCTACTCGTGTACGGCATGCTGGCCGTTGCGTTTTTCTTTTTCTGAGCGTCGTCTGTGGAATGAAGTGACGCAAGTCACGGTGCCAACGCCGTTTGACTTCACTCCGAGCGACCCATATCTTTGCGCCCTCACCCCTGATTGAACGCACGATTGGTCAAGATCAGCGCCATCCTCTTCTCTCCGGACGACGCCCCCTCGCCAGCCGTGCTCACGGGGTGGTTGGCGGGGCAGGCGGACAATGTGCTTGCCATCAGCAATGTCGACGAGCTGATGGCGATCTCGTTGCGCGGCCGGCCACGCGTCGTCGCGTTCGACGCGCGCACGGACCCGGACGCGGTCTATGCCGCCTGCCGTCGCATAAAGCACGATTCCTACACGGGCGTCATCCCCACGGTCATCCTGTCCCGTGACAGCGATGAAAGCTTTGCGGAGGCCTTCAAGGCGGGCGCTGACGAGGTCGTTCGCGAGAGCCTGGCGTTGCCCGAAAAGATCATCCGTCTCGATGCCCTGCTTCGCAGGTCTGACCGGGACCTGGTTGTGCATCCGTCCACGCGACTGCCGGGCGCTGTCGAAATCGAGGCTGCCGTAGCGGCACGGATCGCCTCCAATGTGCCGTTCGCGATGTGCTACGCGGACCTCGACCACTTCAAGGAATTCAACGACCGGTATTCCTACTACGACGGGGACCGGGTCATCCGCATTCTTGCCAAGATCCTGCACGACGTGGTGAAGGGCGTGTGCGGCGAGGATGGATTCGTTGGGCATATCGGCGGTGACGACTTCATCTTCGTCATCCCCTATGCGCACATTGCGGAGACGTGCGAAGAGATCGTGTTCATCTTCGACGAGCTCATTCCCCTGCAGTATTCGGAACAGGACCGGCGTGCCGGGTATTTCTTCGGCAAGGACCGGCGGGGACAACTCCATCGTGTCCCGCTCATGACCGTGTCCATCGGCGTCGTGACCAATGAGCGCCGACATTTCACGCATGCCGCCCAGGTCAGTGAACTCGCAACTGAAATGAAGAGCTACGCCAAGACGCTGGAGGGGTCGGTCTACTCGGTCGATCGCCGCACTGACAGCCAGCCAGCCGGGGTGACGCGGATTTCCGGACCCCTGCTCGCCATTCCGGTGGGAGATCGTCCGTGAACGTTACCTGTCCGGAATGCCGGTCCGTGTTTCGTGTGGATCCTGCGAAGCTGGCGGGAGCTGCAGTCCGCGCGCGGTGCGCGGTGTGTGGCGGAGTCATCATGATTGCCGCCGGTGCCGATTCGCGTACCGATCTCGCGCCGGCCGCACCGCCGGCAGGCGTGGGCGCCACGCCCGCGGGTGCAGGTCAGGCGCCACCGTCCCCTCCGCGTCCAACTCTCGCGGTGCCGGAGCGGGCAGTGGAGCCGGCAGCGCCTGTTCCTGTCCCGGCTGCGCCTGTCAACGTCCCAGTCGCGACGCGTACGCCCATCGCGCCAACCCCTGCGGTTCCGAGCGCACCGTTCGCTGCCACGCCACCACTTGCGCGACCGGCCGTCCCGACGCCGGCCTTTGTGCCAGCGCAACCCGTGGCGTCACCGCCATCGCTTCCTGCGCAGCCTGCACCACTGGTGCAGCCGCCGAAGGCCCCAGTGCTGCCGTCGGGACCGTCGTCGCTGCCACCGCGGCCAACGCTAGTGCCGGGTGGGATGCCCGTTCCTTTCGCGCGGCCGCCAGCGGTGCCCGGCGCCGGCTCGCCGATGACGCCATTCGCGCCGCGCCCATCGTCACTCGGTGTGCAGCCACCGGCGAGACCCGCTGGCAGTGTGCCCGCTGCCGCCGCACCAGTGCAGCCGGTAGCGCCAGCGCCCTCGCCGTCCGTACCATTCGCACCTCCCACGCCGCGTGGCCCGGATGCCGTGGCGACGCCGCCCGCCGCACGGGCTCCCATCAACCCGTTCCTCGCCAATGATCCGAACGCCAAGGCCAAGCGGCTCGCCCGCGCGCTCGTGTCCGACATCTGCGTGTATTTTCCGCAGAAGCGCGAGGAGGGAATCCGCGACGGAACGTTGAAGCAGCTGTTCCGGGAGGAGATCAAGAAGAGCTACGAGGAATACGTGGAGCAGATCGGCCGTGAATTCGCGGACTCGACCACGCACTTCCAGGATGCGCTCAACGACGTGCTCGCCGGGGGAAAGAAGCTCTTCTAGTCGGCTGCCCGGCACGCTATGTTACGGCTGTCGAGATCGACACTGCGAGCCGTCCGCCTTCTGGCCGGGCGGCTCGTGTCTTACCCCGGAGAATGTCATGGCAGACAATGAGCGCGCACGACTGTTGTCCTCGTACGACGATCAGCTCGCCGAGCTGAGGAGGTATCTTTGACCTCGACCACAAGCGGCAGGAGCTGACGACGCTCGACGAGCGCATGGGCAGTGCGGACTTCTGGAACAACCAGGAGAGCGCGCAGGGAATCGTGCAGCAGGTCAAGGCGTTGAAGAATTGGGTGGATCCGTTTGAATCGCTGGTTGCACGCGTGCAGAGCGTCCGCGAGTTGAACGATCTGCTCGAGGCCGAGCCCGACGCGGAAATGAACGCGGAGGTGACTGCGGAGATCGAGCGATTCGGCGTGGACCTGGAGGAGTTCCGGCTGCG
>JAYVNZ010000170.1:0-7636 GCA_043758185.1 Gemmatimonadaceae bacterium
CGGTGACCTTCGCGAGCGGACGGTACTACTTCCAGTGCGACCCACACGTGTTGCTTGGCATGAAGGGGCACCTCACGGTGAGGTAGCAGCTGCGGACGGCGGGCGAGGGCGCCGGTATCCGCAAGGGCGCGATGGCAGACGGCGGCGACGTCAAAAGCGTTCGCCGCTGTCCTCGCGTAGCTTGCTGCCCAGCCCGCGTATGCGTGACCACATCGTTGCGAAGAACACCAGCAGTCCGGCAACCTGCATGAGTCCCGCGAGGACGACCAACCATCGCAACCATCGCGCTTCACTGCCCGAATGGAGGAGCTCACCCACCACGCGCACCGCCGTGCCACACGTCAGCATCCAGTAGGCACTCGCCGCCAGCCGCGGACGATAGCGCCAGTCTCCCTTGGCGGGGCGCGGAAACATCCACAACGCGACGCCGAGTATCATCATCGTCACGAAGCCCACCAGGATGGCGTGCGTATGCGCACTGACCAGGTAGGGCGACGCAACACGGCCACCGAACTCGCGCTCCACGAGCATCCATCCGCCGAGCGTCAGGCCCACGGCGAGAAAGACGATGGCTGTCTTGAGAAAGCGTCGCACGAGCGACGTCATGCGATGGGCAGCGGCTTCGTAGAGCTGTTGGTGGGCAGCTGCCGGGAGCGCGCTTCTGCCATGCGCAGTGCGGCAGGGCCATCCACGGTGCGCCAGATGAGATAGACGAAGATGTACGCACCGATCGCCGACAGCGTCCCTCCCGTAGCCAGCACGACGGTACCCATGCCTGGTCGCGCGACCCGGGCCACGAATCCACACACCATCATGGCGAGGCCGATGTTCGCCAGCCACCAGTGCACGCCCGCCGCGCGGCGGTTGTGCAGTGGGTGACCGGTGAATCGCGGGATGACATGATAGGCTACGCCGCAGATCATCATCGTGACGAAGCCAAGGAGCACCATGTGCATGTGCGCTGGCAGGTACACTGTCCAGTTCGGATGCGCCCCCATTGCGACGCCAAGTGTGACGCCGAGCGCGAGCCAGGCAAGGCTCGCCTTGAGAAACGCGCGGACGAACCATTCCATCACTTGCACCCGCAGGCGCAAGTCCTGGCCGGTCGCGCGCTGTCTGATGTCGAGGGCACCACGTCGTGCAGTGCCACGGACAGCAAGCCGATGAGCACCAGCGGGTCCACGTGTGCGTGAACCGCGGCCTCCCCGAGCGAGGCGCGTCCCCCGCAACAGGTGTCGATGTTGTGGGCGTTCAATATGGCGGTGGCGGCAGGGACCTTCGCGATCACCGCGTCAATGGTGCAGTCAGTGGTGATCCAGGCGGTCTCACAGGAGGTACGGGAGTCCGTGGGCATGGCGCTCGTGTGAAGGCGAGTGGTGGGTGACGGAATTCGCATCTGGATATGAGGATAGGTGTATTGGCGAGATGCGTCTGTCGGGTGCGTTGCCCGGCCGGTGTGGGGAAGTTCACCACCCGTGTGTCGGGATGTGGCGCCTGCTGAACGCTGCCGGCGGGTGTGTAATGCACGGTGATACGAAGCAGCGGGAACGGCCCCCGGCCTCCCCGCTGTACGCTACATCCATATTCACGCATCAAAGCGTGCAGCTGCGGGCGCTATTTGATGGTCGGGAAATCGTCCACCACGGTATTCGTCGTCAAGCGCTTCGGCGACGAACCGTCCGCGCCCATCACGTAAATCTCCTGGTTGCCGTCGCGCGCACTCATGAAGACGATCTGCGCGCCGCTTCTTGACCACGAGGGCCGCCCATCCGCGCCAGTGGGACTGTTCGTGATGTTCTCCTGCGCCGAGCCATCCGCGTTCATCAGGTAGATCTCCGCATTGCCATCCCGCGTGCTCATGAACGCGATCTTCCTGCCGTCGGGCGACCACGTGGGCATCTGGTCAGTTGCCACGTTCGTGGTGAGTCGCACGACATTGGTGCCGTCGGCATTCATCACGTATACGTCGTTGTTGGTGCCGTCGCGGTTGGCATGGAATGCGATCTTCGTCCCGTCGGGCGAGAACATCGGCCAGCTCTCCGCCGCTGCCGTGTTGGTCAGCCGGTTCGCACCCGTGCCATCCGCATTCATCACGTACAACTCGGCATTGCCGTCACGTGTGCTGGAGAACACGATCCTGGCTCCATCGGGAGACCACGACGGCCACGTATCCACGGATGTGTTGCTCGTCAGCCGCGTGGCAGCCGTGCCGTCCGCATTCATCACGTAGATCTCCTCATTGCCGTCGCGCGTGCTGGAAAAGACGATGCGGCGTCCGTCGGGCGACCAGGTGGCGCGCGCGTCAGTGGCCGCGTCGTTTGTGAGACGCACGACGTTGGTGCCGTCCGCATTCATGGAATAGATCTGGTTGGCCCCATCGCGTGCGCTTACGAACACGATGCGTGGCTCCGTGTTCGCCACCGAGGGCTCCATGACGCTGTCGCTGCAGGATACCGACACCACGCATGCCACAAGGACGACCGCTGCAATGCTCTTCATTTGTGCTCCAGTGAGTGAGGACTGACCCAATGCCGCACGGGCGATCGCGCACCGTTGCGGCGGAGTTCCTTACAGGAACGCGAGAACGGCAGGCCAAGGGGGTCACGGGCAACATTGCCGCGGATGGGCGTTAACCGTATGTTTGGGCGGCATGCCACCATTCGAGAAGGCCAAGGGCGTCACGGGTGCGCCTGATCGGCTTCAGGCCGGATCGAAGGATCCGCTGCGATGGGAGCGCCTCAAGGCAGTGTTCCTTGGCGCACTCGAGCATCCCGATGGTGAACGCGCCGCCTACATGGATCACGCCTGCCTGGGAGACCCGAGGCTGCGCGCGGAAGTTGAATCCCTGCTCGCCAGCGATAGCAAGGCAGGGGATTTCATCGCCATGCCGGCCGCCAGCGTGCTCGTTGACGACGGTGCAGTTGAAGGCGACTCGCTCCCGCATCTACCCGCCGGCACGCGACTCGGGGTCTACGAGATCACAGCCTTCATTGCAGCGGGCGGCATGGGCGAGGTCTATCGTGCCCGACACACCATCCTGGGGCGCGCGGTGGCCATCAAGATCGTCCGCGGTGGCCTGGACGATGGCGCGGCGAGCCGCCGGCTCGTCCGCGAAGCAACGCACGCGGCGCGGTTGAACCACCCGAACATCTGCACCATCCACGAAGTCGGCGAATCGGCGGGCGTGCCGTTCATCGTCATGGAACTCGTTGAAGGCCGACCGCTCAGCGGCGTGCTCCGCGAGGGCATCCTTCCCCGTCGCGAAGCGCTCGCCTTCGGCATGCAGATCGCCGACGCGCTCGATCACGCGCACCAGCAGGGAATTGTTCACCGCGACCTCAAGAGTGCCAATGTCGTCATCGACCTGACGGGAAAGGCCGTCGTGCTGGACTTCGGCCTGGCGAGACGCCTCCCAAGTCTCCACGAGCTTGACACGCGAGACGTGACGCTCACGAACCGCAACGTGCTGGCAGGGACATTGAGCCACATGGCGCCGGAGGTCCTGCGCAATGCGCCGGCAGACGTCCGGAGTGACGTGTGGGCGCTGGGTGTACTGCTCTTCGAGCTGGTCACGGGAGAGCTTCCGTTCAGGGAGCCCACCTTTATCGAGACAGGCGCGGCCATCCTCGGACGTCCACCCAGAACTCCGCGCGTGACCGTACCGCTTGCATGGCGACCCGTCATCGAGGGTTGTCTTGTCAAGGATCGCGCTGCGCGCTTCCAGAGTGCGCGGGCCGTACGCGATGCCCTGGATGCGATTCGTGGTCGCCGCGGCTGGCCCGTCGTGAGCGGATTACTCAGGTCGATGCCACGACGCACGGCCTACCTGATGGCGGCGGTCCTGATGCTCGTGCCCCTCACCATTGTGGCGGTGCGCGCAGCACGCGACCGGATGGTACCACCACGCTCCGGGCCCATCTCGACGCTGGCCGTGCTCCCGTTGAACAACGGCTCTCCCGACACGACCGCGGATTACTACGCGGATGGCGTCACGGATGCGCTCATCTCGCAGCTCGGCGGCGCGAGCGACGTGCGGATCCTCTCCCGCACGTCGGTCACGCGCGTTGCCCGCGCGCACCGAACCCTGGCGGAAATCGGGAAACAACTCGGTGCGGATGTTCTCGTCACCGGCACCGTGCGCCACGACAACGCGCGAGTGACGATCGACATCAACCTCGTGCAGCCGGCCGATGGGCGCGCGCTGTGGACCAGGCACTACGAGCGCGCTGCACGTGAGGTGCTCGCCATTGAATCAGACGTGGTGAGTGGGCTGGCCGATGCGACCCGGCTCACGCTGCGGCCTGCCGCACGGCAGCGGCTTCTTGCGGTCCGCGCCATCAACCCCGAGGTCTACGAGGAATATCTCAAGGGACGGTACGAGTGGAACCAGCGCACGGACCGCTCGCTTGCCCGCGCGATGGCGCATTTTACGCGCGCAACGGATCGTGACCCCACGTATGCGCCCGCACACGCCGCGCTTGCCGACTGCTTCAACCAGCTGGGGACCGTGATGGTGGGGCGCGGTTCGCCGAGCACGTATCGGCCACGCGCCGAAGCGGAAGCCATCAAGGCGTTGCAGCTTGATGAATCACTCGCGGAAGCGCACGCGACGCTTGGCTACGTGTGGCATTACGACCTCCGGTGGGCGGATGCAGAGCGAGAATTTCGCCGCGCGCTCGTGCTCAACCCCAGCTATTCGCTGGCGCACATCTGGTACGCCAACCTCCTGATGGGACGCGGCAGGAAGCAGGAGGCGGTCGCCCAGGTCCTCGCCGCGCGCGATCTCGACCCTTTTTCGCTGATCGTCAATACCAACGTGGGCTGGGTCCTGAATATCGTCGGCCATCATGACGAAGCGATTGCACAGCTGACGAAGACGCTCGTGCTGGACTCGACGTACGCCCAGGCGCACTGGCGCCTCTCCGATGCATTCATGGCGGCGGGACGCAGCGCTGAGGCGATGGCGGAGGGCGCGCGCCTGGTCTCGCTCACGGACTCTGCTCCGGCCGCACTGGCCCAGCTCGCAAAGATCGATGCGCTCGCGCATCATCGCGACGGGGCACACGCGCTCCTGCGCGACTTGCTGGCGCGTCGCTCGAGCCGGTACGTGCCGTCGGCCTCGATTGCCAACGTGTATGCCGCCCTGGGTGACGTGCCGCTCGCGCTCGCCTGGATGGAAAAGGCGTTCGACGAGCGATCCAATGCCATCGCCTACCTTGCTGCTGATCCGTACGCTGCCGCCCTGCGGGACGATCGTCGATTCAAGGCGCTCATCGCCCGGGCGGGGCTCGAGTAGCACGCCAGCCACATGACCTCGTCCGGCGACGTAACGGGATTGCTGGCGCGCTGGTCGCATGGCGACCCACATGCATTGGAGCAGTTGCTTCCGCTCATCTACAGCGAGTGTGAGCGTATCGCAGCGCGCCAGCTCCGCCGCGAGCGCCCGGGGCACAGCCTCGATCCCACCGCGCTCGTTCACGAAATGTACCTGCGCGTGGTGGACCAGCGCCGTGCGACGTGGGAGAATCGCGTGCAATTCTTCGGAGTGGCAGCGCAGATCATGCGGCGCATCCTGGTGGACCACGCGCGCGCGCGACGCACAGACAAGCGTGGCGGTGCCTTCGTCTTCGTATCGCTTGCTGCTGCCGCGAATGCGCCCGAGACAGCAGGCGTCGCCGACGTCCTGGCGATTGACGAGGCACTCGAACGTCTCGCCGTGCAGGATCCCGGACAGGTCCGCATCGTGGAACTCCGCTTCTTTGCGGGCCTCACCGTGGAGGAAACGGCGGAGGTGGTGGGGTGCTCCCCAAGCACGGTCAAGCGTGAATGGCGGATCGCGCGGGCGTGGCTGTATCGCGAGCTGCGTGAGACGGCAGGATAGGATCCGGCTGCGCCTCTCGCGGAGTTCTTTCGATGCCCCCCACCATCCCCCATATTCACGGCGCACGCACCGCGCGTCCGCCGAGTCGCTCGCCGCCGTTCCGCCTTCGAGGTGCCTTCATGCTCCCTCGCATCACTCGCTTCGCCGTCTGCACCCTCGGCATCGCCACGCTCGCCGCCTCAACTCCGCCAGTGGCGACCAGCGACACCGCGATGCACCACAGCCTCGACTCGCTCGACGTCGCGGACGGGCTGCACGCGACACTCGTGGCGGAAGCGCCGACGCTGACGAACCCGACGAACATCGACGTGGACGCGCGCGGGCGCATCTGGGTGGTGGAAGGCGTCAACTACCGCAAGTTCAAGCCGAAGCCGCTCCGCGCTGAAGGCGATCGCATCGTCATCCTCGAGGACACCACGGGCGACGGCGTGGCGGACGTGAGCAAGGTCTTCTACCAGGGCACCGACATCGATGCAGCAATGGGCATCACGGTCCTCGGCAACAAGGTCATCGTCTCGGCATACCAGAACATCTTTGTCTTCACCGACATCGACGGCGACGACAAGGCCGACACGAAGGAAGTCCTCTATACGTCCATCGGCAAGGATCACGATCACTCCGTCCACGCCTTCGTGTTTGGCCCGGATGGCCGCCTCTACTTCAACGGCGGCAACGAGACGGGCGCGCTGATGGATCCGTCGGGCAAGGTACTCACCGACCGCGCCGGCAATCGCATCGAGCAGAAGAACGCGCCGTATCAGGAAGGCATGGCGTTCAGCCTCGAGCCCGACGGCACCGCGATCGACGTGCTCGGCTACAATTTCCGGAATCCCTACGAGCTCGCTGTCGATTCGTACGGGACCGTGTGGCAGAGCGACAACGACGACGACGGCAATCGCTCCACACGCCTCAACTACGTGATGGAGGGCGGGAACTTCGGTTACCGCGACGAGATGAGCGGGGCAGGCTGGCGTACGCCGCGCACAGGCTGGAGCAGCGAGGTGCCGCGCCGGCACTGGCACTCGGACGATCCCGGGTCCGTGCCCAACGTGCGCATCAACGGCGCGGGCGCGCCGTCGGGACTCGCGGTGTACGAAGGGTCACTGCTGCCGAGGCGATTCTGGGGCGCGGTGCTGCACGCGGACGCCGGGGTGAGCGAGGTGCGCGCGTTCCCGGTGCACGCGGATGGAGCAGGATATTCCGCCGACATCCTGCCCATTCTCGGCACGACGCGCGACAGGATGTTCCGGCCTGTGGACGTCGCGGTCGCGCCCGACGGCTCGCTTATTGTCGCGGACTGGTACGACGCGGGCGTGGATGGACACAACATGTCGGACCAGGCGCAGGGTCGCATCATTCGCGTGGCCCCGCCGGGCGCACGCTACACGGTGCCAACGCTCGACCTCTCCAGCGTCGAGGGGGCTGCCCGCGCACTGCGCAGCCCCAATCTCGCAACGCGCTACCTCGCCTACCAGCGGTTGGTCGCCTTCGGCCCGAGCGCTGAAGACGCGCTGGCACGCCTGTATCGCGAGGGCGAGCCACGTGATCGGGCGCGCGCACTCTGGCTGCTCGCGAGGATGCCGGGCAGCGGCGCTCGTCATCTCGCCGCAGCGTCCCGCGACACGGACCCGAACATCCGGATCGTCGCGCTCCGCGCCACCCGTCGCACCGGCGCCGATGTGATGCCGCTCGTCGAGCAGCTCGTGCGTGATCCCTCGCCCGCCGTGCGGCGCGAGGTCGCGCTCTCGCTCCGGC
>JAYVNZ010000171.1:0-10804 GCA_043758185.1 Gemmatimonadaceae bacterium
CGATGCCCATCATCTCTCCCATCGTCGCCCATTCCGACACGGGCATGGGGTACGACGTCGCATCCCGATAACGCCCCGCCGCCTCGAGGATGGCACGACGCTTCTGGTTGTGCGGCACCACGTCGTTCGCGAGGATGTCGGAGATCACGTCGTGCATCGCGTGCAGGTTGTCGAAGAGGATCGCGGCTTCCTGGTAGCGCTTCGCAAACGTGGGCGCGATGGCGGCTGTCATGGGCATCACGCGCGGCATGTGCTCCGGCGCGTTCTCCAGCATCTGGCGGAACCGCGTCACCGCAGCGGCCACTCCCGCCTGGCGAGCAGCCTGTGACGTCCCGATCATCAGCGGCTCGTAGAGTCCCACCTGGAGCCAGTGGTACCCCCAGATCAACCCGTTGAACTTCGGGTACGCCTTCCTGAACGCGAGAGAGTACGGCTGCCCCTCCATCAACTCCATGTTCTTCGGCACGGAGCTGAACGCCAGGTCCGGCCGCGTCTTGTAGTACGCCACGAGCCGGGCAATCGTCGCGTCCTTCTCCGACTGCGACATCTCCTCGCTGGCGAGCACGTCGTAGATCTGCCGGTGCAACAGGTGCGCCCAATCGAACATCATCTTCGCTTCGGGGGCGACCTTCGCGTAGTTCACCTCGATGGCCGCTTCAACAAGCGGCAGGCGAGGCGGACTGACGAGCAGCTTCTTCGTGATGAAGTCGTACTCGCGCTCCTCCAGGTCCGACGTGGGGGCATGCGCGTCGTTGTACAACCGCTCGTAGAGGATGGCGTGCCCGTAGTCGAATGCCGCAAACAACCGGTCCGCGGCGGGATACGTGTCGCGGAACGTCCAGTTGAACGCGCCGGGCAGGTACATCTGCTCGTACGACGTGGACCACTGTGCACCCGCCACACTCGGTGCCATGCCCAGCGCGGCCGCCAGTGCGACGCCCGTGAACACTGCCCGTGCCAGGCCCCGATGCGATCCCACATACGCCTGATGCGCGCTCATCGTCCGCCGGGAAAGAGTGAGCGCACGCCAAAGGCATACGCGCTGCCGAAGGTGACGTACCACCCCTGCTCTGGGCCGTTCAGCCGTCGGCCGACGCCGGCGTCGAGTGCAAGCGTTGGACTGATCTGAAAGCGTGTACCCGTGCCCACGGTTGTGGCGCGACGCACGCTGCGTGAATTCCTCTTTTGACAGCGTCGCAGTGTAATGAAAGACGTCATCCGACTTGGCTCGCGCGAGGATGCCCTTCTCCACGAGCCGGTTGGCTACCGTGACGCAGGTGATGTACACGACATCATGCGTCTTCGCGACACGATCGAACGATTCGCGCGCGGTAGCGGGTTCTCTGGCCGCCCAGGCGGCCTCCAGCACGCGATGTTCCAGGTCCCCAGCAACATGCCAGCCCCGGCCGCGCCGAGCCGAACCGTATTCTGCAGTCGCAGCGGATCGGCTGCTGCCTTGCCTCGCGCTCGCGCCATGGCACTCCGTTGGAGGTGGAGAGTCCGCCCGACGACGCAGCGGTGGACGGTTCAACAACTTCGGTTACCAGAGATTGTCGTCCTGGGCAACGCGAAGGGGGTGCTTTTTCGCCAGTCAGGAGCAGGTCCTTCGCTGCGCTCAGGACGACAAGATGCTCTCCATTTTCATATCGTGTAAAGCGCCGGCGTGATTCAGGCGCCCGAGCTGGCCGCGAGCTTGCGCGCCGCGGAGAACGTCGTGGTTTCCACGGCAGTCTGGATGATACCCTCCACGGTGCCGTCCGTGCCCCGCACTGGCTGATAGGTCATGTCGAACGTTCCGGTGTACAGCTGCCCCGTGCCATCGCGATCGTAGGTGACCGAAAGATCCGCCACAGTCATCGGCGTTCCGGTCTGGTAGACGGTGTCGAGAAGCGTAAAGAGCGACTCGTCCACCTCCGGCATCGCGATGCGAGCGGCACTGCCCTCGAGGTCCCGCCGGCCCACCAGTGCACGTGCCGCCGCATTGAGCATCTCGAACCGGTGTTCGGCTCCTCGGGTGATGGAAATGGCGACGGGTGCATCCATCAGGATCCGGCGCACCGCCTCTCGCACGGCGTCAGTCTGCATGGCGCGCGCCCGGTCGGTCACGTCCTGGAAGAACACATACAATCCGCCTTCCTCATCAGGTACGGCGCGGATGTCGAACCAGTTGTACAGAGACGGCGAAAAGAACTCGAACCGGCGCTCCGCGCGGCCCGCCGCTGAGGCCCGCAACTCCCCCTCGGCATTCGTGTCAACGACGCCTGGAAAGGCATTCCACAACAGTTGCCCCTGGATGTCCTGCGTGGGCCGGCGAAGCATTGACGATGCCTTCGGGTTCACCGTTCGCACCACCCACGCATTGTCCACGGCCAGGAATCCGGTGTCGATGTAACGAACAATCAGGTCAGCATTCATGAGATGGGAGCGATTGTGGAATTGCGCAGTCCAGTCAGAGGGACAACATCTGCGTCCATTTCAGGATCACGCCAAAGCCCGTGGCCGGCGCATCCGGGGCCGTGATCTTCTGCTCGTTCAGCACCACGAACAGGTCGCTCAGCGGATGGTGGATGACGTTGAAACGGAGGTTTGCATTCAGCTGGTGCTGGCGCGGATCGTACTGCGTCAGTGCGTCGAAGAACATGTTCGTACTGAAGGAATAGTTCGCGCGCGTCGTCCACAGCAGTGCTTCGAAGCTGGCGTTCGGCGCCGTGAGGGTGGCAGCCGTATGCGACACACCCAGTGCCGCGACGAATTGCGACGACGGGCGCGCGGAGACCACCACCTGCTGCGTGCGCTGCTGGCCATTCCACAATCCGCCGGTAATGAAGGTGTACGTCGCGGACAGCGCGCGGCTCGCGTTCGTGCCGCCCTTGAGCTGGTAGTCGGTCCACGCATAGCTGCCGGCGGGAATGGCCGCGATGGACGGGTTGATGCGGAACGGCCCGTCGATGCGCTGAAAGGCTGGGTTCACAGAGAGTTCAGCAAAGCCGCCGTTACTCTGGAAGACGGTGAACCCGCTATGGAGATACTTGGCCGTCATCTCTCCACGCAGGTTCTCGTAGTAATTCCACGTGACGTGCGGATGCAGCTCCCGAACGCCCGTGCCGGCGAGCCAGCGCGGACGCGGGCGAACTCCGACGTCGAGCAGGTACTTGCGCGTGTCGGTGCGGCGAAAATAGCCGATGTCGTCGGAAAAGCCGGAGCCGATTTCCAGCACGCCGGTCTTTGCATGAAAGAAATTCCCCTCGTGGCTGACCGTGGTGCGGTACGTGTACTGGCCGCCACTCTTGCCGGGCTTGCGGCTGCCCACGCCGTAACTGTTCCAGTCCCACTCACCTGGCAACCGGAAGTTCGCGTCTGCGCCAATCAACCGGTTCCAGTTGGGCGTGGCCGAGCCCTGTCCCTCGCGATCGAGCGCGACGATGCCCACGTCGGAGCCGGCGAACAGGTTGCGGCGCAGGCGAAGCACCGAGTATTCGTTGGCCGCCTGCACCACGCCGGCCGGGCCCGCGATCGCCTGCGTGCGCATGGATAGCGCACCCATGGTGGCGCCCAGCGCGCGGCCGGTCAGGCGCACGCCGCCGGGAATGGGCACGCTGCGCCCGTCCGGAGCCAGGCCGATGCGGCGGCTGAAGAACAGGAGCATGTCCTCATCCGGCGTGGGCGCCAGTGACACCCTGTTGTTGCGGGCGGCGTCTCCCACGTAGAAGATGCCCGAATTCTCCAGGAAGAACTCGCGCTTCTCGGGAAAGAACTGACTGAACTGCGTGAGGTTCACCTGCTGCTCGTCCGCCTCAGCCTGCGCGAAGTCGGGATTGACCGTGACGTCGAGCGTGAGGCTTGGCGTGACACCGTACTTCACGTCCACACCGGCAGCGCCGGAAGAGGATGCCCCTGCGCCTCCGGTTTCGCGCACGGAGCGCGTCGCGACGTAGGGCTTCACCCGAAGGTCGCGCGCCGCACCCGCGTGCGAGATGCCAGTAAGCTCCCCAGCGAGCGACACGCGCGCCAGTGTGTATGAACGCGGCACCGGTGCCCAGTAGCTCACCTCGTTACGACGACGGATGTGGCGGGAAAAATTGATACCCCAATTCTCGGCGCGCGAGAAATCAAAGCGGAGCGTGCGGAAGGGAATGGCCATTTCCACCACCCATCCATCATCCACCCGACGCGTCTTCACGGTCCACACGCCATCCCAGCTCGTGTTGATCTCGCGACCTTCATTTGCCACCTGCTGGTCAGCGCGGGCACCGGCCAGGTTGGTGAGAAAGACGTAGCCGTTGCGGTGATCATGGAACGTGTCGAGGATGACCTCGAAGTCATCCTGCTGGTCCGGATTGAAGTCCTTCCGGATGTCGTTCACCACGATCCCGCCAGGCGTGCGGTCATGCAGGTACGCGCCGATGTACAGCCGGTCCGCGTCGAAAAGCACACGCACCTCTGTCCGTTCGGAAGCGGGTGCACCCGTCTGAGGCTCGCTCTGGATGAATCCATCCGCGACGGGGGCGGAACGCCACGCGGCTTCGTCGAGCAGGCCATCCACCGTGATGGTGCCATGCACCTCGGTCGCACCGAGGCTGTGCGCGGCGGGCGGCCCGGCGGCGGGCGGCCCGCTTTCGAGGGAAGCGTTGCTTTGTTGCGCGGACAGCGGTAGCGCGATGAGGACACACACGGCAAATGCCATGTGTTCCGCAACGACGCGGATTCGTGGGATCATTTACAGGAGGGCTGGGGCTCACAAAATATAACGCGTTCCTTCCCCGCCCTGCCCCGCAGCCGCGCTCGCCTGCCGCGAGTGGATTCGATGGCCTGCAGGCGGCGACGCTGCATACGAGCGGCACTCTCGATCATCCTGACTGGCGCCAATCAGGCCAGCTCGGCATCGATGCGCAGGAGCGTCTGGAGCAGCACATTGGCGCCTTTCTCCACGTCGGCCGGGCGAGTGAATTCCGTGGGCGCGTGGCTGATACCCTTCACGCTGGGCACGAAGATCATGCCGGCCGGTCCAATGCGCGCCATTTCCTGCGCGTCGTGCCCCGCACCACTCGGCATCGCGCGGGTGGTGAGCCCCAGTTCACGCGCCGACTTCTCGATGGCAGCGCGCATGCGCTGGTCCGTTGGTGCCGGGTGGTTCACGTTGGTGGGGGTGAACGTGAACGTTGTCCCGTTCTCCCTGCCGATCTTCCGTGCCTCCGCACTGATCTCGTCGAAGAGGGCATGGATCCGTGCTTCGTCCAGGTCGCGGAGTTCCAGCGACAGCACGACCTTCCCCGGAATGACGTTCGGCGCGCCAGGTAGCGCGGCGATGCGGCCGACTGTGCCCACCTGCCGGCCGGGCCGCGACGTAACGACACGGTTCACCATGACGGTGAACCGCGCGGCCGCCAGCATCGCGTCGTGGCGACGGTTCATGGGCGTGGTGCCGGCGTGGTTCGCAAAGCCATCGATGGTAACATCCCACCAGAACAGGCCCACGATGCCCTGCACCACGCCAATGTCGGTTTTCGTCTCCTCCAGGATGCCGCCCTGCTCGATATGCAGTTCGAGGTACGCGGCGATGTCTCCCGGATTGCGGCGCGCGTCGGCGAGTCGCTGCGGGTTGCCGCCGATGAACGCGATGCCCTCGCCGATGGTCTTGCCGCTGCGGCTCGTGAGTGCGAGATCCTTTTCCTTGAGCTCACCAATCATTGCGCGGCTGCCCGCGACGCCCCCTTCCTCATTCTGGAAGATCACCATCTCGAGCGGGTGGCGTGTGGTGACATGATTCTCCTCCAGCACGCGGACCACTTCCAGCGCGCCCATGGATCCCACGTCGCCATCGTAGTTACCGCCTTCCGGCACCGAGTCGATGTGTGAGCCGAACAGGATGGGCTTGCGTGCGGAATCGGTGCCGGTGCGACGGCCAATGATGTTGCCCGCGGCGTCGATATCCGTGCGGAGGCCGGCCTCGCGCATGAGGCCCATGACCCATTCGCGCGCCTGCTTGTCGGCATCGGAGTATGCAACGCGCGACACGCCGCCTTGCGGGTTGTGGCCGAACTCCGAGAGTCGTGCAAGGCTGGCGTTGACGCGTGTTCCGTTGACGCGCAGTGGTGGCGGCGAAGGCCATGCCCATGCGCGACGGGGGAGGGCGGCGGATAGGCCAGCGACGCCGAGGAGGGCGAGCATTTCGCGGCGGGTGAGGTCCGTCATGCGGTCTCCGGTGCAGAGGTCCGTCGTGCAGGCAGGGGAACTGCTAATCTACTGCGGGCCTCTACACAGCTCCCAGCGTGGGCACATCAGTGTGCGATCTCGAGTCCGAGGGGCACGAAGCGCCGGAAATGCGTGGCGTCGCTCGTTGCAAGCTCTGCCCCAGCCTGCAGGGCAATGGCGGCGATCAGGCAATCGTTGAGGGATCCGCGCCGTCGCCCCGTGTCGTTGAACAGCTCCGCGCCACGACTCGCGTGATCTGCTGTGAGGGGGATCGGCACTCCAACGATACCGAGCACGCTCGAGGCTGCGTCCGGCGTCAGCGGGCCGCAGAGAAATTCAGCCCATGCCACCGTGGACGTTCTCACAGAGCGTTGCTGGCCCAACCAGCCGCGCAGGATTGCGTCCTCGGATGCGGAGTGCGTGGCGACAGCGATGAGGAAGTTCGTGTCGAGATGGATTTCTCGCACTCAGGTCTCGTCCCGCGGATTCACCCATGAGTCACGAATGTGGCGCGACTCCCGCTGCCATTCGGCGACCTGCTCCGGCGTGAGGTGACGCATGGTTTCCTGGTAGCGATCAAGTGCATCCAGTTTGCGCTTCACCTCGTCGTCGTCCGTCCCCGCTGTACCCTGGTTGATGAGGCGCGAAAGTGCGTTCGACTTGGATGTTTCCCATTTCCGCGCGATCTCTTCGAGCCGGCGCACGGTGGGTTCGTCGAGTGAATACGTCGCTTTGATCTTTGGTATGGCCATAAGACTCAAGGTATGGCCATACTCGCACATGCCGCAAGAGCGACTGCCTACTCTTGCTCCAGTACAACAGGGCCGGCGTACCAACGCCGGCCCTGTCGTACGACCCGAACTTCTCGCAAACACCCTCGACAGCAGCTGTCGTGAGCGGAGTCGCGAAACCTTCCCTTCAGCGGCCAGCAGTCGCAGGCACTGCGGTGGGCAGCAGGACGGTATCGATGATGTGGATCACGCCATTCGACGCCGAGACGTCCGCCGTGACAACCTGCGCGCCGTTCACGTACACCTTGCCATCGCGAACGATGACGTCGAGGGGCAATCCGTTGACGGTCGTCGGCGTGGCGCCGTTCGACTTGATGATATCCGCTGCCACGACCTTGCCGGAGAGGACGTGAAAGGTGAGGATGGACGCCAGCTTCTCCTTGTCCGCCAACAGCGCGTCGATCGTACCCGCCGGGAGCTTGGCGAACGCGGCGTCCGTCGGGGCGAAGACGGTGAACGGCCCCTCTCCCGACAGCGTCTCCGCCAGGCCAGCCGCCTTGACAGCCGCGACGAGGGTATTGAAGCTGCCCGCTTCCGCGGCAATCTCTACGATGTTCTTCATGAGTGTCTTCTCCTTTGCGTTGGGTACTGCACCGACGCGACCGTCGGCAGGGTGAACGGCGCTGTGACAGCGGCGACTACAAACAGCTTGCTCGCTTTGATGCGACCTTTCCTTGGTGTAGATGGCATAGTGTTGCTGCGCTCTGTCCAGAGGTTGTCAAATGAAATTGGCGGGTTTACCGCCTGTTGTCAAGGCTCTGTCCATGCATGCTTATTGACAATGCTTGGACAAATTGGCTAAGTTGCGATCGTGAAAGCACTTCCAGACGACGCCGAGAGTAGGGTCTATCAACCCATCGCAGTGGTGGCGGAGCGGACGGGACTGTCGCAGGACCTGCTGCGCGCGTGGGAGCGGCGCTACGGCGCCGTTCACCCGGTGCGCGACGCCGGTGGCCAGCGCCAGTACACCGACGCGGAGATCCGCCGACTTGGCCTCCTGCACGCGGCAACGCGCGCGGGACGGAGCATCGGATCCGTGGCAGCGCTTTCAACCGACCGGATCGCCTCTCTTGTCGAAGACGACCTTGCCGCCCGCGACAGGCGTGTCGGGCCGGCGGTGGAATTGCCTGTCGCCACCGAAACCGTGGACGAGGCCTACGCGCACTCGCGCGCGCTCGATGCGTCGGCGCTCGACGAGACGTTGCGGCGTGCGGCCACCGCGATGGGGATGACGTCGTTCATCGAAGGGGTGGCGGCACCCCTGCTGCGCCGGATCGGCGACGAGTGGCACGCGGGCCGTCTCGCACCGCCCCAGGAGCATCTTGTATCCTCCGTGCTGCACGACATCATCATCGGTACGATGCGCGCCTTCCCGCAGCGGAGCGGCGCGCCGAAGCTGCTCGTTGCGACACCCTCAGGCGACCGCCACGCCATCGGCGCCGCGCTCGCCGGCGCCGCCTCGGCCCTGGAGGGATGGAACGTGCTCTACCTCGGAGCCGATCTCCCGGCCGCTGACATCGCCGATGCGGCGAAGACAGCCGGCGTGCGTATCGTGGCATTGAGCATCGTCTACACCGAGGACCGGGCTCGCGTGCTCGGCGAGGTGCGCGCGCTGCGGTCGCGGCTGCCGGCGGACATGGTCCTCATTGCCGGCGGGGCCGGTGCGACGTCACTCGCGACGGAGCTGGCCGCGATGGACGTTCGCGTTGAATCCAGCGTGTCGGGCCTCGTGGCCGAGTTGCGGCGTCACCGGCATGCCAGCTGAGGATTGCACAATATGCGTCTTCTGCGCCTACTTTCCTTCCCATTGCACGTTGGCGCGCGACCGCCGCGCGACGAAAACCGCCCGACTCCTCACAATCCCCTCCGATGACATCACACCGCACTCTCCGCCGCCGTGGCGGGCTGACCATTCTCGTCGCCGCCTTCCTCTCCTTCCTGCTGTCCGTCACGCTGTGGTTCACGGGCAGCCACGAGCAGGGACTGTTCGTGGGGTTGTGGGTGCCGTCCATCCTCTCGTTTGGATGCGTTGCGCTCCTGATCAGCGGTGACCGGCTTGAGTAGCCTTGGCCTCTTCGTCATCGGAGTGCTGATCACCATTCCATCGGCGGCCGTCGTGATCTCGCTGGTATTTGCCGCCGGCATCGATGACCGAGCAGAGAAGAAGCGCTTGCGAGGACGCGCGCCGGGGGCGTCACCGTCGGAGCTGGCGGATTGAGCGTCAGCCGCCGCCGCGCGCCGATTGCGTCGCGTCGATCCGGCGAAGCAGCTCGGCTCGATTCGCTGATCGAAGCGGCCCTCCTCCCCAGGATACTCGACCTCACGGCGTATTCTCGCTACCGGCGACGGCGTGATGACTAATATCATTCGCGCCTGACCCATGTCCACTGCAACCGGGTCCCCCACTTCAACCGCGTCAGTGGCGATCCGCGCCGGCCTGGTTCGCGCGCTGCTTGCCGCCGTGCTGTTCGGCGCAAGCGCGCCCCTGGCGAAGGGACTGCTCGAGAACGTGCGTCCGCAGATGCTCGCTGGATTGCTGTACCTGGGGTCAGGGCTTGGCTTGCTGCTGGTGTGGCTCGTTCGGCGCGGACGAGCGGGCGAGGCGCCACTGAGGAGGCACGATGTGCCGTGGCTCGCCGCGGCGATTACTGCGGGTGGTGTGCTCGGCCCGCTGCTGCTGATGGTGGGGTTGTCGCGCACGCCAGCGTCGAGCGCGTCGCTGCTGCTGAACCTGGAGGGCGTGCTGACCGCGATGATCGCGTGGTTCGTCTTTCGCGAGCAGTTCGACCGGCGCATCGCGCTCGGCATGGTGGCCATCATCGCCGGCGGCGCGCTCATTTCGTGGACCGGGCGTGCGGAGCTCGGTGGCCTGCTTGGGCCTCTCGCCGTCGCCGGCGCGTGTCTTTGCTGGGCGGTCGACAACAACCTCACGCAGAAGGTCTCGGCCGGCGACCCCGTGCAGATCACCATGATCAAGGGTCTCACCGCCGGCGTCGTCAATACGGGAATCGCGTTCGCGTTGGGCAGCCACCTGCCAACCGCGTGGCGCGTTGCTGCGTCCATGGGGCTCGGCTTCGTCAGTTACGGCCTGAGCCTCGTGCTCTTTGTGCTCGCGCTGCGCGCCCTCGGCACCGCGCGAAGCGGCGCCTACTTCTCCACCGCACCATTCGTCGGCGCAGCGCTGTCGCTCATCATGTGGCACGATCCGGTCACGCTGCCGCTCGTACTGGGCGCTGCGTGCATGGCCGCGGGCGTGTGGCTCCACGTGAGTGAGCGACACGAGCATGCGCACGCGCACGAGGCGCTGGAGCACGATCATCTTCACGTCCACGACGAGCACCACCGGCACGTGCACGCGCCTGGAGACTCGCCCATCGGCGGGCCGGACGAGCCTCACACCCATCGGCACCGGCACGAACCGCTCGCGCACACGCACGCACATGTGCCCGACATCCATCATCGGCATGGGCACGAGTGACGTGGCAGTCCGGCACGACGGTCGGACAATCCAGCAGGCGGACCGAAGCGTCAGCCGCCGCGGGCCGATTGCGTCTCGTCGATCCGACGCAGCAGCTCGGCTCCGGCCCGCTGATCAAAGCGGCCCTCGGCGCGCCAGAAGACTCGACCCGTCCTGTCGACCAGCAGGATGTAGATGCGATCCTCGTCGCGGAGCAGCAACGATTCGCGGAAGGGAGCCTTGTCGATATAGAGCGTGATGGTGGCTTCACGCGCGGCGACGTCCGGGATGCCGCGACGCATCCCGCCATCGATGAATGGCCGCATCAGCCGGTAGCGGCGACCCAGCGTCGGAAGCTCGTAGA
>JAYVNZ010000172.1:0-1961 GCA_043758185.1 Gemmatimonadaceae bacterium
GTCAGCCGCGTGGTAACGACGGCGACGAGGGCGGGCCACCGGGGCGAGCGAGCACGAAGAGGTTGTCGAGGTTGATCGTGTGGAAGGTCGCGTGAAACAGCAGTGTCGCGAAGGAGACCCACGCGTTCTTCACCGCGCGCAACGCGCCGTTGCGGCTGCCTGCGACAGCCTGGATGGGCGGAAGGTGGATGTACCGGACGTCGCGATACCCGCAGCGGCGCAGGACCCGGGTGAGCGTCGACATCGTGTACAGATTCATGTGGTCGCGCGCCTCGAGATAATGCGCGGACGGGTCCATGCCGCGCAGCAGCCTGGTGAGCTTCGCCTTGGGTACCTGAATGGTCGCGTTCGGCGTATGCATGCAGAGCATCCCGTCTTTCGCGAGGAGGCCGCAGAGGTACGAAAGCAGCGGGTCCGGCTCCGGAATGTGCTCGATGACGTCCCACAAGGTGATGAGGTCGAAGCTCCCGGGCGCAAAGCCCGAATCCTCCACGCGGCCGCAGTGCACGTCGGACAGTCCAAGCGTGGTCTGCGCGAATGCAACCGCCGTCGGCGAGATCTCGTAGCCGACCGCGTGCCACCCCGGAAAGCCCGCCATCCGCTTGACGAAGTAACCGAGCCCGCAGCCCACATCGAGAAGCCGGCCCGATCGTCCCGCGATGAACCGGTCGCAGAAGTCCGTGTAGATGCGGTCGTGCGCCTGATCCCAGTAGAACTGGTCGTCCGAGGCGACGCTGGCATCGTCGAAATAGCCCTCGTAGTCCTGGTTCGCCGTCCACGACGAGAAGACGTGACCGCAAGACCGACACCGCAGCATGTCGACACCGAATTCATTGAAAACAGCACGATTGTCCGTGCTGCCGCAGACCACACACGTTCGCAGTGCCGCACCCTCCATCGTTGCCCCCCGCTCAGCTGCGTAGTGTTGGTGGATGGATACGGAAGGTACCGATGGTTCGAGCGGCGTCCATCGAAAGCCACGCGAGCGCCAACACGGTCCAGAACGCGGGTTCCACTGTCGCCTGGTAGAACACGTTGAAGACCACCAGACCGATCACCAGCGCGCGATAGGGTCCGCGGCGTGCCAGCGGAACCGCAAGCAGCACGACAACGAGGAGCAGCGCGAATACGCCGGATTCCGCGAACATGGACACGTACAGGGAGTGGAAATTGCCGTACCGGTTGCCGGGAAAGATGTCATCGAGCACCAGGTAGGAGCTGCCATAGCCAAGTCCGATCAGGGCGCGCGGCACGGAGACCGTGGCCGTGGCGAATCCGCGTCGGACCAGTGCCAGGTGAGTTGTCGCAGAGCCTTCGCCGGCCGACAAACGCTGGGAGAAGGGCGAAAGCGATTCCGTCAAGCGTTGTCCCGTCTGCGGAGACACCAGGAGCATTACGCTCACGGCACCCACGAGCAGCAGAGCGACGACCACCGGTGCGAAACCCAACGCGAGCCGTCGGCGCTCGGCCACTATCACCGCGAAAGCCACGACCGCCGCGAGGATGGCGGACCGGGAGAGTGTCAGGATCAGGAGGAGGGCGGCGATACCGAGCCAGGATCTCCTCATCAGTGGGCGAAAGGCACCCCGCGCGAGGACATACGCATAGCACAGCACGAGCAGGCCACCCCGGTTGGGATCGATGACCGGCCCGCTGAGCCGCGGAAAGATGCCGGCATAGGGGGCGGTCACCAGATCGACGTCAATTGGACCGGCCAGCAGGTGCTCTGGGGCGATGCCGAGAAAGGTCAGGCCTTCGAGGACGCTGAAGAGGGAGAACAGCGCGAGTCCCAGCACGGCGCCCCGCGCCAGTATCCCTACAGCCTCTTCCTCCTGCAGTGTGAGGATGACCAGCAGGGTGCCAGCGATCGTGGCGACCAGCAGCGTCGCGCGAGCCGCGGATACCGAGGTTTCGCGGCTCACGTAGACTGATGCGAGAACGACCACGGCGAGACACAGCAG
>JAYVNZ010000173.1:0-3154 GCA_043758185.1 Gemmatimonadaceae bacterium
CCGGAATCGTTCGGTGCAGGCTCAGGGCACCTGCCACTCGAGCCGCCGGATGTCCGCCACCGCGCGCTCCCCCGTCTGATCCGTGTCCTGCATGATGCACACCGCGGCAATCGGAGGAGGGTCGTCGTGCCAGATGCGCCGGTAGTCCGCGAGTGGCTCGACGTCGTGCTCCTGCCATGCCCCTTGCTCAGCGGCGCCGTCCACGCGAATGATGTGCAGCTTGCTGCTCACGTGACTGGCCGCGTCGTACGCCGCGGGCTCCGCGTTGCCGTAGGAGTAGAAGATGATGCGCTCCCCGCCACCGAAGAACCGGCGCGGCGTGCCGAACACCACGTAGACACGAATGGGTGAATCGTCCACGCGTTGGTCGCGGAGGTCGGCGCGCGTGGGTAGCTGGACCGCCCGCCACGACCAGAGGAGGTGGCCCGCCGGCGCCAGCGCTGGCGACAGTTCGCGATAGAACCACGCGGCGCGCCCCGCACCCGACAGCCGGAGCACCGGTTGCGTGCCGCCGCCGTCCGTGATCACGGCATCAGGCGCGCGCTGGCCACGCACGGCACGCACCTTCCAACCAGCCGGCACGCTCTCGCCACGCGCGGACCGCCCAAGCCCCAACAGGTCGAGCGGCGCGAGCAGCAGGCGCAATGCAAACAGCCACGCGAGGGGAGGCATCCTACTCCGGCCGGTATGGCGCCTTGAGGCGGATCGGCACGCCGGTGGCACCCCAGTGGATGCGCAGCACCGCCTCGTCGCGAAGGACCATGGGGAAATAGATGGCGAGTGATTCCATGGGCGACAGCGATTCCGGCGTGACGTCGAGCCGCAGCGCCTCGTGGGCCACACCGGGATATGGCTTGTGGAACGCCCGGGCGGCGTGGCTCAGGATCACTGTCCATGGCCCCTGCTCCCGGGGAACGAGCCACAGGGAATACTCGCCCGCCTTTACGGGACGCCCCTCCAGCAGCACGTCGTGGTTGAACGACACGCGCGTGGCGGAATCCGCGCCCGGATGCCAGATGCTGTCCCATGGCACGAGCTGGCCGAAGAGTGCGCGCCCGCGCGCAACGGGGCGACCGTAGGCCACCGCGATGTGCGTATGCGCAACGTCCTGCTCGACGCTGCCGCGCTGGCTGAATGGATATCCCTGCGCGGCCGCGGAGGAGGGCAGCGCGAGGACGGCCGCGACCCCGAGGACGACAGCGGGTCGGGAGACGAGAGACACTGGTCGCATGCCATGCATAGTAGCGCGGGCGAATTTCAGTTCCATCCCGGATACTGGTTGCCGGAGCGCGTCGCCGCTGTTCGATTATGCGCACGCCCCAGAACCCCTACACAACGTGTCCCCCGCGATGACTTCCTTCCTGCCGGTCACATCCGCCTTCGCACGCCTGCCAGCGGCGCTCGCGCTCGTGCTTCTTTCCGCGTGCGTATCCACGCCGGCACCCGAGATCGCGGCGCGACCGTCCACCGGTGTCGTCCGGCCCCTGGTGGCGGAGCCCGTCGCGGCATTCACGCCAACCATCGTGCGACTGTCAGCGGATTCGGCGGCGCTGCGTGCGAAGGCGGGTCGTGACTCCGTCCCCGTACAGCTTGCCCCGGGCCTGGCGCTGAGCCTGTGGGCACCGGAGCCGCTCGTCGCCGATCCCATCGGCATCGCCTTCGACGAGCGCGGACGCATGTACGTGACGCGCACCGCGCGCACCAACCGCGATGAGATCGACATCCGTGCCCACCCTGACTGGATGGTGCCGTCCATCACCTTCACCAACGTCGAGGACAAGCGGGCCTTCTACACGCGAATCCTGGCGCCGGAAAGGAGTGGCCAGAATGGCTGGCTGAAGGACTGGAATGGCGACGGATCACGCGACTGGCGCGACCTCACCTCGCACAAGGAAAGCCTCTACCGCCTGGAGGATACCAACGGCGACGGCATCGCTGATTTTTCACAGCTCATCCTGAGCGACTTCAACGATCTCGTGACGGACGTGGCGCATGGCGTCCTGTCGTACAAGAACGATCTCTACCTCACCGTCTCGCCCGACCTCTGGCGCTTGCGTGACACGAATGGCGACGGCGTGATCGACACGAAGGAGTCACTCGCGCACGGATCGGGTGTGCACATCGGTTTTGGCGGTCACGGACTTTCCGGACCGCTCATCGGCCCCGACGGACGCATCTACTGGAAGCAAGGGGACCTCGGCGTCAACATCACGAACAGGGAAGGGCGCACGCTGTTCAACCCGCACAGCGGTGTCATCCTGCGCGCCAATCCCGACGGAACGGATGCGGAAATCTTCGCGTCCGGGCTGCGCAATCCGGAAGAATTTGCGTTCGACGAGTACGGCAATCTGATCAGTCCGGACAACGACGGCGATCATCCCGGTGAGCTCGAGCGACTCGTGTATATCGTGGACGGCATGGACAGCGGCTGGCGCATCAACTGGCAGTTCGGCAAGTACGTGGACCCGGACAACAACGCGTACAAGGTCTGGATGGACGAGAACCTGTGGAAGCCGCGCTGGGCGGGGCAGGCCGCGTGGATCACGCCACCGATCGCGAACTGGCACGCTGGTCCCGCGGGCTTCGACCACAATCCCGGCACGGCACTCGACGATGCATGGCGCGGCTATTTCTTCGGTGCGGTGTTCACGGGCACGCCCGGCGGATCCAGCATTCAGGGGTTCACACTCGCCCCGCAGGGCGCCGGATTCCGGCTCGCAGAAGACAAGGTGGTGGTGAGGGGCATTCAGGCCACCGGCGTGAAGTTCGGGCCGGACGGCGCGCTCTACTTTGCGGACTGGATCACGGGTTGGGATCCCAAGGAGCGCGGCAAGATCTGGAAGATCGACGCACCCGGTGGTGCAGCAGCGCCCGCCCGCACCGCGACGCGCGAGCTCATCGCGGCCAACTTCAAGGATCGCGCGATCGCTGACCTCGTCGCGCTGCTGCATCATGACGACATGCGTGTACGCACCAAGGCGCAGTTCGAACTCGTGGACCGCAACGCGTCAGCCGACCTGCTCGCGGCAGTGAACCAGACGCACTATCAATTCGCCCGCATTCATGGCATCTGGGGGCTCGGGCAACTTGCGCGCACGAACATCGAGCACGCGCGCCCACTCGTGAGCCTCCTGGCGGACGGCGATCCGGAGAT
>JAYVNZ010000174.1:0-7970 GCA_043758185.1 Gemmatimonadaceae bacterium
GCGATCGACGACCGAATCCCCGATCACGACGCTCGTGACCACTCCACCAGCTCGTACAGCACGGGCAGACGGTGTGAGCGCCGAGAGCGTTGTGATGGATCCGATCCCCGCCGCAAGGGCAATGCCGACGATGGAGTGCCGAACGGTCCGCGCGCCTGGCGAGGCGTGCCACCGACGTGATCTAGTCACCGGTTCACGGCGCACGCGATCCATGATCGCACCACGCGCATCCTGGCTGGTGGGCACCGCCGAGCGCAGCGCGCGCTCCACCCGGCGCTGGAAGTCGATCTCAGACACTGTGTACCTCCTGCAGGAGAATGCGCAGGCGCGCGAACGCGCGCTGCACGCGCATCTTGAGCGCTGATTGGCCGGCGCCCGTGATTCGGGCCATTTCGTCGTAGGGCAGATCGTCGGCGTAACGAAGCACGATCGCTTCGCGCTGGTCTGGTGGGAGTTGCGATAACGCCCGCTCCAGGTCCGGCCACGCGTCGTCAACGCACTCCGGCTCCGCGTACGAACCCGCCTCGGCACCATCCATGTCGCTGAACAGCTGGTCTCGCCGGCTGACACGAGCGTACATCGTACGGCACTGGTTGATGAGGATGCGCGTGAGCCAGGCTGAAAAACGCTCGCGATTCTCGTAGCTGTCCAGCGCGCGGTAGGCGCGAAGGAACGCGTCCTGTACGGCCTCCTCCGCGTCTTCGCGATTGCCGAGCACCCTGGTGGCAATCCGCGCGCACCGGTCGTAATGCCGGTCAACGAGGCGCGCGAACGCCTCGGTGTTGCCGCCCAGCACCTGGCGAATGATTGCGTCGTCAGTCATGTCTGTCCTCAACAACTCGCCCCGCACGGATATTCGTCACATCAGGGCGCGAGATCGCGGAACGCACTGAGGGAAGCTGGCCCCCAGGGGGGTGCGGGGCAACTCGCGGAACCTGCCGTCTCGGCAGATCGCGGCGTTCCTTGTTCGCACCCCCGTTCGCGGTTAAATTCTTCCCCAGGTCGCGAGCCTCCCTGCGCGACGGAGCGCAGCACTGCTCCAATTGCGTGCGTAGCTCAGCTGGATAGAGCGCTTCCCTCCGAAGGAAGAGGTCGTGGGTTCGACTCCCGCCGCGCGCATCGGATGACACGTGAAGCCCCTCCATTCTCCTCGGAATCGGTGGGGCTTCGCTGTATCGCTCCACTTCCGGACGATGCCCGCTGATCCGTGACGATCCCCTCTCCCTTCTCGGCATCTGCGGCGGCGCCCGCGCAGTCCCGGCTTCGCCGCCTGCTTCGGCGCCCGGACGTCGGCGGCGCGGCAGCCGCAGTAGAGCGCCTCATTGCGGTCGAATGGCCCACGCCGTCACGCGGGGCGGTCCTCGCCGCACTGCGGGAGTTCCATGTCGGCGGCGAGGACGCCCGCGCGGTGTGCCGTGGCCTTTTCGCCCGCGCGATGGCAGCCGTGGGGGCCGATCATGCCATGTCGGTGGAGGAAGCCGACCAGCTGCAACTCCTCAAGTCCGCGCTCGCGCTCACGCCGCGCGATGTGCAGGAGGCGCACCGGAAGGTTGCGGAATTGTTGTACGACACGGCCCTCTCCCGAGCGCTCGACGAGGAGAACCTCACGCCCGACGAACGCTCCCGCCTTGACGCACTCACCTCACACCTCCGCGTCAGTCCCGATCGCAGGGGCGTTCTCCACCGGCAACAGGCGCAGCACATCCTCGACCGCGTTCTCGGCAGGCAGTCGCCCCAACGACAGTTGACGCGTGAGGAAACGGCCGCTGTTCGGGCCATGGCGGATACGTTCGGCACGCGGATCGACCTGGGCGAGGTGACGCAGGCCCACCTGGATCGCTTCGCGCTCCTGTGGCAGATCGAGCGGGGCGAGTTGCCCGGCATCGCAGTGCGCATCAGGCTCCTGAGGAGCGAGGTGTGCCACTTCTATTCGGCGGCGCGATGGCTCGAGGTTCCCTCCGCGCGCCCCCATCCGCCCGAGCCCCCTGCCCGAGTCGTGCGCGGAGCGTCGTACCGCCTGGCCAATCATCCGGAACGCACCCTGGCTGAAACCGGCGCCGTCCAGGCCGACAGGGGCACACTGTACATCACCAACAAGCGGTGCATTTTCGACGGCCGGACCAAGCAGGTCGCCATTCGCCACTCCGACGTACGCGCACTTGGCGTGTACGCCGACGGCTTCGTGCTGGAGAAGTCGTGGGGAAAATGGCCATCGCTCTCCATCGACGGGGATGCGCCGCTTGCGTCGGTGATCCTGGCCGAGGCGCTGGCGCGCGACTGGACATGACTGGGTCGGCGGCGCCAGTTTGCTCTGATCACGACTGGTTAGCCGCCTGGCTGGTCCGGCACTTGCTTCCGTCGGGGTACCTCCCTCCCGTTCCCATCCCCGTGTCTTCCCTTCCCTCCCGTGGCGCGCCCGCTCGCCTGGTCTGACGTCCGCGGCGGCGCATTCGCTGCGGCGGCAATCCTGGTGCTCGCGCTCGCGACGCTGAAATACTCGCGGCTCGGCACCCTGCATGGCGAAACCATGCGGCTGTACGCGCACGTCGGCGAAGCCCGTGGGCTGCTGGTGGGATCGGAAGTGTGGCTGAGCGGCCAGAAAATCGGGAAGGTCATCGACATCCATTTCCGTCCGCCGTCTCAGACCGACACCTCGGCCCGCATCGAGATCGGAATGGAAGTCCTCACCGTGCATCGCACCGCGCTGCATCGCGACGCCGTTGCGCAGATCCGGGCCGGCGGGTCGTTCATCGGCGCACCGGTCATGTACATCGCTCCGGGCACAATGAAGGCCGGCGCCATCCAGGACAGGGACACGCTCACCACGCATCCCCAGGCCGATGTGGAAGACGCGAGCGGAAAGATGAGCGTGGCGGCCCGTGAGTTTCCCGTCATCATCAACAACGTGAAGGTGCTGTCCACGCAGCTGCAGAGTACCCGCGGCACCGTCGGGGCCTTCATGAACGGTCCCGGCGGCGCTGCCCAGCTGGCGCGTTCGCAGGCACTGGCCGCGCAGCTTGGTGCACGACTCAACGGCGGGGGAACGGTCGGGCGCTTCATGAAGGGAGGACTTACCTCGCATGCCCGTGTGGTGATGGCGCGCGCGGATTCCGTCCGTGCCCTGCTTGCCTCGCCGAATACGTCGTTCGGACGCTTCCGCAAGGACAGCACACTGCTGGCCACCGTCGGCGACATTCGCGACCAGCTTGCCGCGGTGCAAGCCGACCTCGACCAGTCGCGGGGCACGGCGGGACGCGTGCTCCACGACAGCGCGATCACCAATTCCCTCATCGAGGCGCAGCACGAGATGACGCTGCTGTTCGCCGACATCAAGAAGCATCCGCTTCGTTATCTCGTGTTCTGACGTCGCGTCTACTTGACCCCTTCCCCTGCCACTCCTAGCTTTCCCTGCTGTCCGGGACTTTCGATGACCGCGCACCGATCCCCTCGGTATCGCCCGGTCCCGACGCCGTTCGCCGATCGCCCCGCCGCCAATGTCGTGCGTGCTCGCTGATCGCCGCGCCTTCCCTTCGCGCACGACCCCATTGTGAACATCGTTGAGCTCAAGCGCAAATCGATGCCCGAGCTGCACCAGCTCGCTGACAGCCTCGCGCTGTCCACGCACGACGTGCTGGACCGACAAGTCCTGACCTTCCGGGTGGAGCAGAAGCTGCTCGAACAGGGGGAGACACTGGTCGGGGAGGGTGTGCTCGAAGTATTGCCCGAAGGCTACGGCTTCCTGCGCAGCCAGGATTGGAACTACCTCTACAGCCCCGACGACATCTACGTATCCCCGTCGCAGATCAAGCGCTTCGACCTGCGCACAGGCGATACGGTGAGCGGTCAGGTCCGGCCTCCCAAGGAATGGGAGCGCTACCTCGCATTGCTGAAGGTGGAAGGCGTGAACGGCGGGGAACCCGACGCCGCCAAGACCCGCGTCGAGTTCGAGAACCTCCGTCCGCGCTACCCGGATGGGCGCCTGAGGCTCGAAACCCAGGCGGGTGACCTCAGCATGCGCGTGATGGACCTCATTGCGCCCATCGGCAAGGGGCAGCGCGGCCTCATCGTTGCGCCGCCACGCGCCGGCAAGACCATCCTGCTCCAGAAGCTCGCGAACGCCATCGCGGAGAACTATCCGGAGGTCGTGCTCATCGTGCTCCTCATCGACGAGCGGCCCGAAGAAGTCACCGACATGCAGAAGCACGTCAAGGGCGAGGTCATCAGCTCCACCTTTGACGAGGAGGCCACGCGTCATGTCCAGGTGGCCGACATGGTCATCGAGAAGGCGAAGCGGCTGGTGGAATCGGGCCGCGACGTGGTGATCCTGCTGGACTCCATCACGCGCCTCGCGCGCGCGCACAATGCGGTGATCCCCAGTGGCGGCAAGATCATGTCGGGCGGCCTGGATGCCAAGGCCATGGAGAAGCCGAAGAAATTTTTCGGCGCGGCCCGCAACGTGGCTGATGGTGGGTCGCTCACGATCATCGCCACGGCGCTCATCGAGACCGGCTCGCGCGCCGACGAAATGATCTTCGAGGAATTCAAGGGCACGGGCAACATGGAGCTCGTGCTCGCGCGCGAGATCGCCGAACGCCGCATCTATCCCGCCATCGACATCAACCGGTCGGGAACGCGAAAGGAGGAATTGCTCTTCACGCCCGAGGAGCTCAATCGTGTGACGCTGCTGCGCACCTTCCTCGCCGACATGCCTGAACCGGAGGCCATCGAGTTCCTCCTCAAGCAGATGTCGCGGTCGAGGAACAACAAGGAATTCTTCGTGCAGATGCGCGAGGGATGATGGAGGGCCCGGTGTCGCGCGGCCGGTGGATGGCCATCGACTGGGGTGAACGCCGCATCGGCCTGGCCATCAGCGATCCCACGGGCACCATCGCGTCGCCTGCAGGCGCCATCGAGCGACGTCCAGGCAAGCGCGCCCCCATCGCCGAGTTGGTGCGCCGGTCCGTGTCGCTCGAGGCACGTGGCATCGTGATGGGACTTCCGCTCGATGGCGAGGGCGACGACACGCCGCGCTCACTGGAATGCCGGCGTGTGGCGTCCGAGCTGGCGCTCCGGACCTCGCTTCCGGTGGCGCTGCTCGACGAACGATTCACCACCGCCCTGGCGCTCCGCGCCGTGCGCGACATGGGGGGGAGCACGCGCGGCCGAAAGGCCGACGTCGACGCCCTCGCGGCGACCGTTCTCCTCCAGCAGGCCATGCGCATGCAAGCCTTGCCCCTCGTGGAGGCGACCCCTCATGAATGACCGTGCGAAGTCGGGCAGGACATCCTGTCGTCCTGAGCGAAGCGAAGGACCTGCTCTTCGCGTTGCGCCCTCGATGCTGTCCCTGCTGCTGGTAATGCTCTCGGCCTGCCGCGACGTCAACACCAAGGACGTGCGCGTCGTGGTGCCACGCGGCGCCAACCTGCACGTGGCCGCGGAATCGCTCGCCAGCGCCCATATCGTGCGCAACGCCACCGCGTTCCGCCTCTACGCCCTCGTCCGGGGCCGGGACAGGTCCATCAAGGCCGGTACGTACGTGATCAGCCCACGCCTGTCGTGGTCCGACGTCCTCGACGTCCTCGACGGTGGCAAGAGCGTGGAGCAGCACATCACCATTCCGGAAGGCTGGTCGCTGGAGCAGATCGTTCCGCAACTCGCCCGGGCGCTGAATGCACCGGTGGATTCGGTGAAGGCGGCGGTGCGCGACACGGCACTCCTCCACCGCCTGGATATTCCGACGCCCACGCTCGAGGGCTACCTGTTTCCCGACACCTACGTCTTTCCGGAGGGTACCACACCGCGCGCCGCGGTGGCGCTCATGGTGGGACGCTTCGAGCAAGTCTGGCAACCGGCGTGGGATACCGTCCTGCAGTCACGCGCGCTCAGTCGCAACGATGTCATGGCGCTGGCCGCCATCGTGGAGAAGGAGGCACGCCTGCCGGAAGAGCGGCCGGTCATTGCCGCCGTCTATCTCAACCGCATCAGGGTCGGCATGCGCCTGCAGGCGGATCCCACTGTGCAGTATGCCATCGGGCATCACGTCGCTCGCGTGTTCTACAAGGATCTCGAGATCGACTCGCCCTACAACACGTACCGGATCAAGGGCCTGCCCCCCGGGCCCATCGCATCACCCGGCAAGCCGTCGATCCTTGCGGCGCTCACCCCGGCGAACGTGCCGTACCTGTACTTCGTGGCCCATCCCGACGGCCATCACGAATTCACGAAGGACTTCTCGGCGCATGCGGATGCGGTCAAGCGCGCGCGTCGCGAGTGGGATTCCGTGGCCGTGGTGCGACGCGACACGACGCGCGGGGCGCCGGCCAGCGTCCTGCCTGGAGCAGTGTCCTCACAACGCTCCATTCCTGCCACGCCGGTCCCGGCTCGGAAACCTTGATGGACGCCGCGCCACGACGCGCTGCGTCGGCGCTGCGTCTCATTGCGATTACCGATTCCCTGCGCGACGGCGTGCAGGGACTGGCCAGCCGCGCGCGGCGGGCGGCGGAGGGTGGCGTGACGATGATCCAGTTGCGGCTCCGCGAGGAATCGGCGCGGACACTGGTGGATGTCGCGCGCACGCTCCGCGCATCGGTGCCCGACATTCCGCTCATCGTGACGTCGCGCGCGGACGTGGCGTTGGCGGCGGGCGCGCAGGGTGTGCACCTCGCGTCGGATGATGTGGATGCCAGTGCGATCCGGCGAATAGTGCCGCCGGATTTCCTCATCGGCGTGTCGGTGGGCGGTCATGCCGACGTGGCTCGTGCGCACGGAGCCGATTATGTGGCCATCGGGCCCGTGTTCGCCACCGGCTCCGGCAGCCTGGCGGGAACTGCCCTCGGCCCGGGCCGCTTTGGAGATCTTGCTCGGCAATGCGGCCTGCCGGCGGTCGCCGTGGGCGGCGTGTCGGTGGAGAATGCCGGAGCGATCATGCGATCCGGCGCCAGCGGGCTTGCCGTGATCAGCGCTCTTTTTTCCGCGAGTGATCCGACGCAGGCCGCCCGCGCGCTCCGTGACGCCCAGGACGCCATCGGAAGCTGATGTCCGGCACGTTCGTCTCGTCCTGGCCCGTCCGCCGCTGGTGCACCGGCACGCTCCACTTGGCAATCTCGCGCTCCGTGGCGCAAATGCGGGCAAACACGGGCGGCAGCAGGAACAGGTCGACGATCTCCGGGTCGAACAGTGTCTCGCGCCCTTCACAGATGATGTCGCGCGCGATGGTCACGCTCCGTCCGGGGCTGTACCGGCGGTGAAAGGTGATCGCGTCGAACGTGTCGGCAATTGCCACAATGCGCGCGGAGAGGGGGATGCGGCGTCCCTTCAATTGTCGGGGGTAGCCGGTCCCGTTCCATCGCTCGTGGTGTGCGAGCACGCCTTGGGGCAGGTCCGGGTAGAATCCATTCAGCGGGGCAAGGACGTCCGCGCCACGCTGCGGGTGTGTGAGGATCTGGCGGCGCTCAGCGGGAGTGAGCTCGCGGTCGTCGTGGATGATGTCGAACAGCGCCTCGTGGATCTTGCCGATGTCGTGAAAGAGGGCGACGCGCTCGACGATGCGCGTGGTGCGCTCGTCGAGCCCCAATTCGTCGGAAAGAATGAGTGCATAGTTCGCGACACGCCGGACATGGGCACCTGTCTCGGCATCATTCGCGTCGATCGCATTGAGCAGGGTCTCGAGCGCTGCGGCAGCAAAGCGTTCAGCGCTCTTGCGACTGGCGTGCTCGCGCTGCAGCAGGAGTGCGCCGGCGGTGACCGCGCTCGCCGCAAGCGCGGGTTTTGGGATTCGCATGCGTGAGATCGAAGCAAGAGCGTTGCCAACGGACCGGGGCTCTGTCAGTCAGACCGCCTGACAGTTGGTCCTGAGCGACTGTCCGACTGATGGACTGTCAGACGAAACGCCCCCGAGCGCGGAGCGCTCGAGGGCGTTTCTGAAAGGTGCCGGCGATGGCCTACTCTCCCGCGTCCTCTCGGACGGAGTA
>JAYVNZ010000175.1:0-1933 GCA_043758185.1 Gemmatimonadaceae bacterium
GGGACGACCCACGTCGATCACGTCGCGCTGGATGCGGAGCATGGCCACCAGGAGCACCGCCAGCATTCCCTTGTCGTCGATCGCACCCCGGCCGTAGAGATAGCCGTCCTCCGTCTCGCCGCCGAACGGGTCGTGCGTCCATGCCTCGCGAACCGCGCCGACCACATCCATGTGTGCCGTGACCAGCACGGGCGCTGCAGACCCGTTGCCGCGCAGCCGCGCAACCAGCGAACCACGATTGGGCAGCGGCTCGAAGCGGTGCGTCTCGATGCCGGCAGCGGCCAGCGTGTCGTCGAGATACCGCGCCAGCGGCATCTCGTTGCCGGGTGGATTCGATGTATCGAACTGGATGAGCCGCGCGAGGTGGAGGGCGGTCTCGGCGCCGAGGCCGCGCCAGGTGCTGTCCGTACTCATCGATCGTTGCACGGGGTTCGGGGACGGAATGCCTGGCGCGCGGTGCCAGCACACGAGAGGCACTATGCCAGTTGTACGTTGCGTGATGCAAGCCCTTTGCGCTCACTGCTCGCAGAGCGGCCGCGATGCGCGAAGCAGGCGCGTTTTCGCGATATCGGCGCGCGGCGAGACATCCTGGTCGTGCCCGTACCCTGCGGATTCCGCCGGGCGCAGCACGACGATACGTTGTCCTGACATGCCAGCCTTCGAGATTCCCATCGTCGTGCTTCCGGACGACATCGACGACATGAACCACGTCAACAATGTCGTGTACCTGCGCTGGGTGCAGGACGTCGCCCTCGCGCACTGGCTGGCCCGGGCGACCGCGGCGTTGCGCGCCGAATACGGCTGGGTGGCGACGCGCCACGAGCTCGACTACAAGCAGGCGGCGGTGCTCGGCGACCAGGTCACGGCACGCACGTGGATTGGCGCGGTGGACTCCCGGCGGTTCGAGCGCTTTACGGAAATCGTGCGGACGAACGACCGCGTGGTGCTGGCGCGCGGCCGCACGCTGTGGTGCCTGATCGACCGGGCGACGGGGCGCATCGCGCGTATCCCCGATGCGCTGCGGGCCTGCTTCCCCGACGAAGGGGACGCGAAGGCCGGCTAGTTCACTTGACCGTGCCGAGACATTCGATCTCCGTGCGCGCACCCAGCGCGAGGGCGGTGGCACCGAACGCACTGCGAGCCGGGAGGTGCCGGGGAAAGAACGTGACGTACACCTCGTTCATGGTCGCCCACTCGCTCATGTCCGCCATGAAGACGGTGCACTTCACGACGTGATCCATCGAGCCACCATTCTTCTCGAGCAGCGCGCGGATGTTCGTGAGCGCCTGCCGCGTTTCTGCGCGGATGCCGCCGGCCACGACCGTGCGCGAACTGTCGGTACCGATCTGCCCGGAGAGGTACAGCATGCGCCCGACCTTGACGACCGGCGTGAACGGATATCTGGCGTCGTGACCGAGGTATTCCGGCGACTGCGCTGCGGCGCGTCCTGCAAGCGCGATCATGAGAGACGCTAGTGTGGAAACACGGCGAGTGGACATCGTACCTCAATGGTTTGAAACCTCTCACGCCTCAACCCTCAAACCCTGCAACTTCCACCTCCAGCCTTTCGCTGCTGTGATCGGCAAACAGCAGGCCGAAGGCAGGAGCCGCGAGCGGGAAGGGTTGAGGCGTGAGGTTTGAGGGGCTCAACGCGCTCCGGGATGGACGATCAGCCTGGGTGACGCGTAAATGCGGCAGCGGCCAGCCACCTTGGAAGGCGTCTGGCCGCTGGCCCTTCTTCACCGCGCCGCCAGTGAGGTCAGCAGCCCGGTCCCTTCAGCGATGCGTCTGCAAGCGCACGCGACAAGCATTCATTCTGCGGCACCGGCAGTTCCGAGATGATCACGTGCGTCGGCAGGTCGAGCGTGAGCTGGTTCAGGCGTCCGAACCGGCGCATGTCCACCCAGCGGTGCCCTTCGAACACCAGGGAGAG
>JAYVNZ010000176.1:0-4859 GCA_043758185.1 Gemmatimonadaceae bacterium
CCGGTCCGCTCCCAGGGTCGCGACCCAGACGATCGGGAGCACGGCCCGTCGGGAATGCTCAGGGCGCATGCGGCTCAGAGGCCCGGTGCTGGCGACGTGTGCATCGGGTGCGAAGACGCTCAGAGTGGGTCCCGCACCGGCGCCACGGGCCCGGCGAACAGGACGCCCAGGAACCCGACCGTGAGGGCCACGACAACCGCGAGCACCGCACCGAGTGCGAGCTGCACCTTCGGCTTCGGAAACGCAGGATCGTCCGGATGCGCGACCCGCGGCGCATCGACCACGCGCACTTTTTCCTTCCGCATCAAATCCTGGAGCTGTGCCAGCTTCAACTGCTTCTGCAGCATGAGATAGGTCTCGCTCTCGACGGTCCTGTTGCGCACGAGCCGAGCATACTGCATCGCCGTGGCCGGCAGGGCCTGCAGTGTGTCCGTCAGCACGTTCAGCTCCTTGATCGTGGAGGTGAGTTGATGATCCAGGCTCTCCAGGTACTGGCTCCCCGTCTGGTAAAGCTGTCGGTCCAGTTCCGCGATGCGCGCGGACAGCGCTCGATAGTCCTCTGCCTGATCGGTGACGCGCACACCCAGTTCGGACCGCTTGTTCTCCAGCTCGATCAAAGCCTGGAGCAGATCCTGAATCGCGCGATTCGTGATCAGTGACGGGAACGTGGCGAGCTGCCGGTAGGCCGTGACGTCCTTGCCGCCGCGCGACCGGTCGGCGATGAGGGCAAGCAGCCGCGCGAGCGCAGATCGCTCGATCCGTACCGCATCGACGCGCGTGTCGAGCAGCCCGATGCGTTTCACCTGGGCCGCTGCCTGCTCGTCAGGAAGGATGATGAGCTGACGCTGCTGGAATGCCCGCAGCATGTCCTCGGACGCCGCGAGCTGCGTCGCGTTGCGGGCAATCGCGCCCTGCAATTCGCCGACGGTACTGCTGACATCACCCTTGTCGGTTCGCAGGGTGTATGCGACGTACTCGGCGACCATCGTCGATATCACCTGCGCGGCGAGCACACGGTCCGGGTCCTCGAATGCGACTTCAACGAGCCGTGACCCGCCCTCCTGCTTGCGGATGGTGAGCCGACTGTCCATTCGTTCCCGGACCTTGTAGCGTGGAAGCAACTCGAGCTTGATCCGATCCGCTCCGCCCACGCGCAGCGAGGGTGGAAGGATGAGCATCAGTCCGCCGATGCGGATGGAGTCTCCTGGCGACATGAAGGGCGGCAGGTGATACGCCTCGAGCCTGCTCGAGGAAACGGCGTACCGGCCGTCCTTCTCACGGGTGAAGGTGAGCTTTCCGTCGACGTCCACAGGCGCGACCACACGCGCACGAATGGCAGCAGCGCGGTCTTCCGCCGGCTGCTTGACACGGACGTAGAGCGCCAGCGAATCGATGGCCGCATCGACGATACGTTCACTCCGCAGCACCCCGACCTCAGTCTCGAGATCGTCCTTGCCGAGGCCGGAGAGGCCAAGCCCGGGGAGCGATTGCAGCTGATCGGGAATCGCAGGCATCGCGGAGGATTTGCTCTCGATCCGGAGCAACGCGGTGCTCCGGTATCGTGGCGTCGCGAGAAATGTCCATGCCGCCACGCCCGCGAAGACCAGAAAGCCAAGGAGCAGCGGCCAGCGCCGCTCCCGCAGGATGCGAGTGGAAACCTCCCGCGCGGACAGCGTGTCAATAACGACGACGGACATCGGTCGGGCAGTCAGATGGGAGGGATGACGGCAGAGGGCGTACCGCCTCCGATGTCGGTGCGTGAGTTCCGCCCGCTCGGTGATCGTCGAGCTGAGGCTGGTCGAGGTGAGGTAATGTAGGCGAATGGCGCCTTCGCACGAGGCCGCCACTCGCATGCCACGCCATGTTCAGCACGAGCGAGTAGCGCGGATCACCGTCGGACGAGCGTGACCACGATGGAGGTGATCGAAATCGCCGCGCCGGCCACGAAGGCACTATTGCGATCGAACCACCCCCTTCGATCGACAAAAATAATGTCCTGCGACTGCACGCCCAGCTGCATCAGCTGGCTTTCGATCGCCACGTCGGTAAGTACGTTGCGCCCATCGCGCACCACGCGAATGCGGTTGATGTCGCCCTGAGGGTTCGCCCCACCCGCGAGCGCGACCACGCCTGCCAGCCGAAGCGTGGGATCCGCGAGATAGAGTCCTGGCTTCGTCACCTCCCCCAGGACGTAGACCGGGCGGAGCGGGGTCAGCGTCACGGACGTCGTCTTCAACAGGCGGTGGAATTCCGTCATGAGGCTGTCGTACGCCTGCTCCCAGGTCATTTTCGTGACCTGCCGCGCGCCCAGCATGGGGAGCGTGAGTTGGCCGTGCTGATCCACCTTGAAGTCGCCGCTCAGGTCCTTCTCGCGCCAGATGAGCACACGGACCACATCGCCCGGTCCGAGCGAAAACACCTCGACGGCGGGACGGGCTCGTTCAACGGGCGCATCCTGGGCGTGCGGCACGACCGCGATGGTGCACAACATCACGGCGGCGAGACAGCAGGGAGAGAAACGCGGCATCAGAAAATGGGACGGAGAACGTGTCGAGGAAACGATGGCCCGTTGCCGGTCGAAGCGCATGGGTGCGGTCCGCCAACAGTGAGTCTAGCGCTCGGGCATGCCCACAAGAATGGCCCTCGCCGTTCCGCCATGAAGGTTAGACGGTGATGGGTTCGTGAGCCAGCACCGGATGCCATGAAGAGTGCATCTACCGCAACGTCATTCCCGCCAGGATCGCTCTGGTGCGCGCCATGTCCCGCCGCATCATGCATCGGACCAGGTGCACGACGCGCGTGGGCACGAACCACATGTGGAACAACACGCGGTCGCGGAGAGGGTATCGATCGCGCACCAACCGACGACGGTTCCTGTCGCGCAGGGTAATCTGCATTGGTGATTCCGCTGTTCCGGCTGGAGGTACGCGATGCGCGAGGCGCGCCGCTGGAACCCACCCGAGTTGCCAGTGAGCCTCCCGGAGGCGCAGGGAGAGCTCCACATCCTCGACATACGCGAAGAAATCCGCACGAAATAGTCCCACTTCCTCCAATGCTTGCGCGCGAAGCAGGAGGCAGCACCCCGTGAGAAAGGTGCAGGCACGCCAGGGGTGATCCTCTCGCGATCCCTGCCGTGCGACGTCATCCGCGACCTCTCCCTCGTGATCGTGCGTACCAAGGGCGCGCAGCCGGGAATAGTGCCCTCCGGCAAACCAGACGCGCGTCGGCGCATCATGCCGAACGATGAGTGGCGCCAGGGCGCCGATACGCGGGTCTCGCGAGCCCGCAGCACACAGCCGCGCCAGACAATTGGCGTCGGCAACCGTGTCGTTGTTCACCACCAGCACCCAGTCTGCGCCGCGATCGAGCGCCCACCGCAACCCAGCGTTGTTGCCCCCTGCATACCCCAGGTTTTCCTGCGTCTCGAGGTAGTGGACCGCCGGGTACCGCGCGCGCAATCGAGCGCCACTCCCGTCCGCCGACGCGTTGTCCACCAGCAGAATCTCCAGGAACACGCCCTCCTGCGCGAGCAGTGAATCCAGACATGCCGCAGTATCGGCCTCATTATTCCAATTGAGAACCACCGCGACAAGCGGGTGCGAATGCGTACGGCCTGTCACCGGGTATGCTATGGGAATAACGTCGCCGCGATGCTGCCGACGCCATGTGTGGAAGGCATGCCGATCCTGAAGTTGAAATTCGTCGTCCGCTCGGCGCCTCCGCGCGCCTCGATCAGCACATGACCGTCGCTCGACACCCAGCGTACCCCCGCTACGCCCCGCGTCCGCTGCTCGCGCGGCTGCGTGGAGACGCGTGTGAACACAAGGCCCTGCCGTCCGGGATTCGTGTACGAGCCGCTGTAGTCGTCGTTGCGCCGCTCCTCGTACGCCATGTCGCCAGACAGCGAGAGGTTGCCCCCGCCCTGCCATCGCAACAGCGCCGCGTAGCCCTGCGCATCCCGTCCCAGGTCGTCACCGAGCAGCAGGCGGTGCGCCGCGATGCCGTTGGTGAGCAGGTGATGCTGGTAGAAGCGCAGACCAAGGGTATGATAGAGCAGGCGAGCAGAGAGTGACGGCACTATCAGGCTGGGAATGATCACTCCAGTCGAGTAGGCGGCGTCCTCGGTGAAGATGCTGCGCAGGCGGTGGAGGTCGAAGTCCTCGAGCGAGAACTCACCGAAGAGCGTCACATTGCCCGCATTCCGTAGCCGCAGGCGCGCATCAAGGCCGAGGAGCTTGTCGGATTCGATATCGGTGGAATCGACGTGATGGCGAAACACATCCAGGAACGGCACCAGGTCGATGATCCGGTCGGTGGCACTGGCAGGTCGCGCTCCCGATCCTCCGAAATGGTTTTCGTAGCGAGCGCCAAGTTCCAGGCCGCTCATTGGCGCCGCGCTGAGCTTATATGCAACCAGCCGCGAATGGGAGTCATTCACGCTTGTGCCCAGGTCGGCGACCTGGATCGTGCCGGCAACAGGGCCAAGCCAGTGTAACAGGGAGGGCAGCGCGAACGGCGCGTCGCTGCCAATGCGAATCATGTCCAGCGCGGGGGCATTCTCGCTGAAGAACTGTGCTGCGCCCTCGGCCTGCGGCCACACGGTGTACTCCCGTCCCACCGTGAGCGCCACGTTTCCTTTCACCAGCCGGGCACTTGCGCTCGGCAGGTCGAGCGTGGCGCCACGCGCAACCCCCACTCCACCTCCACGCTCGTCGTGGATCCAGAGACGCGGCCGTGCCTGCACAGACAGGCCGAAGGGAAATACCGCAGAGTGTGCAGTTTCGACGGCGACATTTCCTCCGGAGACGAATCGCAGGCCCTGCCGGTAGTCTGTGAATGTATTGAGATCGGCTTCCGAG
>JAYVNZ010000177.1:0-1914 GCA_043758185.1 Gemmatimonadaceae bacterium
TGCCATGCCTGCTTCTCCGGCGACTACCCCACGCCGCCGCCAACCGATCCCGACAAGCTCCGCGGCGGCTGCGGCTGCTGACCCGACCCTCTTCCTCCGGCCCATACGCGTGACGACCTCCGTCTACTTCTTCGGCAACGGCACGGCCGACGGCACCAGGGACATGAAGGCGATCCTCGGCGGCAAGGGGGCGAACCTCGCGGAGATGACCAATCTCGGCGTGCCCGTGCCGCCGGGGTTCACCATCGCGTGCGACGTGTGCATCGCCTACCTGCGCGATCGCACGGTGACGCCCGCGCTGCGTCAGGAAGTGGAAGCGAACCTGGCGCGGCTCGAGGAAGCCAGCGGCAAGAAGCTGGGCGATCCGGCGCGTCCGCTGCTCGTCAGCGTGCGCAGCGGCGCGCCGATGTCCATGCCGGGGATGATGGAAACGATCCTCAACCTGGGGCTCAACGATCGCACCGTGGATGGACTGGCGCGCGCCAGCGGCAGCGCGCGTTTCGCCTACGATTCCTACCGCCGGTTCATCCAGATGTACGGCGACGTCGTGCTCGGCGTCCCCCATCACAAGTTCGAACACCTGCTGGCCGCCAAGCGCATGACCGCCGGCGTCGAGAATGACTCGGACCTGAACGAGGAGGCCCTGCGCAACCTCACCGAGGAGTATCGGTCGCTGATCCGGTCGTCGACTGGACGCGCATTTCCAATGGACCCGGTGGAGCAGCTGTGGGGCGCCATCGAGGCGGTGTGGAAGTCGTGGACGCTCAAGAAGGCGGTGGACTACCGGCGCCACGCCAACATTCCGGAGGACCTGGGCACCGGGGTGAACGTAGTCAGCATGGTGTTCGGCAACCTGGGCGATGACTCGGGCACGGGCGTCGCCTTCACCCGCAATCCCAGTACGGGCGAGCGGAAGTTCTATGGGGAATTCCTCGTCAACGCGCAGGGCGAGGACGTGGTCGCCGGTATCCGCACGCCGCTCGACATCGATGACATGGCCCAGCGGCTGCCCCATGCGTACACGTCGCTGCTTGCCACCCAGGACAGGCTGGAGCAGCACTACGGCGACATGCAGGACATCGAGTTCACCGTGGAACGCGGCGCGCTCTACCTGCTCCAGACCCGCACGGGCAAGCGAACGGCGGCGGCTGCGGTCCGCATCGCCACCGAAATGGTGTCCGAGGGGATGATCGACAAGCGACAGGCGGTACTGCGTGTGCCCGCAGGTGAGCTCGACCAACTGCTGCATCCTGTCATCGATCCGTCGGTACGCGCCACAGCAATGGCCACCGGGTTGCCGGCCAGTCCCGGCGCCGCGAGCGGACGCGCCGTCTTCGATGCCGACGAGGCAGTGCGCCGCGCTGGCGACGGCGTCGCAGTCATCCTGGTGCGCGAGGAGACGACACCAGAGGATTTTCACGGACTCGTGGCTGCACGCGCTGTCCTCACCAGCCGTGGCGGGATGACGAGCCATGCCGCCGTGGTGGCGCGCGGCATGGGCAAGTGCGCGGTGGTGGGCTGCCACGAGATGATCGTGGACGCGGTGCGGCGCTCGTGCCGCATGGGCGACGTCACGGTGAGCGAGGGGGACTGGATCACCCTCGACGGCGCCACCGGGAAGGTGTACAGGGGCAACCTTCCCACGACTCCGAGCGAGGTGGTGCAGGTCACGCAGGGCACGCGCGGTGCAGCGGATGCGCCCGCCTACACTTCGTTCAACCAGTTGATGGGATGGGCCGACGAGGTGCGCACGCTGCGCGTTCGGGCCAACGCGGACACGCCGCACGACGCACGGGTTGCCCGCGCCTTCGGCGCCGAGGGCATCGGCCTCTGCCGCACGGAGCACATGTTCTTCGAGGGAGACCGTATCACGGCCATGCGCGAGATGATCGTCGCGCGGGACGAGAGCGGACG
>JAYVNZ010000178.1:0-4350 GCA_043758185.1 Gemmatimonadaceae bacterium
AGTGGTCGGTCGAACAACCCCTATGCGGGGTCGTCCAGCGGGTCGTCGTCATCCGGCAGCAGCACCTCCACGGCTCCCGCGCCGCAGCAGTCGCAGCCCGCGGAGCAGCGCACCGCAAAGCCGCGTCCGTAGGCGCTTCGCTGGTGACGGGCCCGCCGCTTCGCGGCTTGACGGCGGACAGGAGGGCGACGCGATTTGCGTCGCCCTTCGCGTTTGGAGGGTGTGCGCAGAACCTCGACGCGCGTGGCGCGGCGGACACTCTCTGTTACTTCGTGCGCCGGCTGCGGAGGTGTGTCGATCCCTCGGAGGGGACGGCCGCTCGCCAACTCGACATCCTGCCTGGCGATGAACTCGTTGCGGTCGAGGGCGTTCCCGTGTCCGCGGCGAGCGCGGAGGAGCTCGAGATCGCGCTGGCTGGCGCGCGCAACTCGCTGGTTCGCCTGGCGTTCGAGCGGCGGCGTGCCGATGGCTCCATCGGCCGGCTCGAGCGCGCCGTCCGGCGTGAGCGCACGAACGACGCCACCGCCGTGCCAGTCGCCACCATGCTGGATAGCACGACCGGATACGTTCGGGTCACGACATTCATGGGCGAGCGTGTCGCAGACGACCTGCACGGTGCGCTGGATCGGCTCGAAAAGAAGGGGATGCAGCGGCTCGTGCTGGACCTGCGCGACAACGGCGGCGGCAGTGTGGCCGAGGCCGCACGCGTCGCTGGGGAGTTCCTGCCGCGTGGTGCGGTTGTCTATTCATCGAGCGGTCGCAAGGCGGAGATCACCGACACCGGGCGCGTGCAGCGCTCGTTCTGGCGCAGCGAACGCCGGTATCCCATCGTCGTGATGGTCAACGCGGGCACGGCGAGCGCGTCCGAACTCGTTGCGGGCGCGCTGCAGGATCACGATCGTGCGCTCATCGTGGGCCGCCCCACGTTTGGAAAGTCGCTGCTGATGCGCGGCTTCCCCATGTCGGATGGATCCGTCCTGGTGCTCGTCGTGGGCCAGATCCGCACGCCGTGTGGCCGCGTGGTGCAGCGCGAGTATCGCACCATGGACGTCGTGCTCCCTGAGTTGCCGGCGCGTCCGCGCTGGCTGGTGCGCGCGGAGGAACAGCAACTCATTCTCGCCTGGAGCGGCTCGTACCTGGACGGCAAGGGTGCGACGTTGGGCACCGTCGAATCGTTCCTGGGGAGCCCGCTGTCCTCCACAACGCTGTCCGACTTCCGCGTCTATGCGCTGCGCCAGGGCGTCGAGATTCCCGTCGACGGTGACCAGCTTCTTCAGCAGGTGCTTCGCGAGAGTATCGCCTTCGCCAAGTGGGGAGCGGAGGGAGCATACCAGGTGAGCGTTGCACGCGATGCGGCGATCCGTGAAGCCGTCGGCAGCTTTAGCGAGGCTGCGCGAATCCTCAGCGGCGCGCGGTGATGCCGTCCTGAGCGCAGCGGCGGACAGGAACAAGGGTATTTTCCAATCGTCCCCCGTCCCCCGTCCCCCGTCCAGCGAGCGCCAGCGAGCGAGCCGTCATTTCACCGCCCATTACACCGTCCCCGTCCCAGCTGCGAGCCATCGAGGCCGAGCCGCGCTCGATGCTCGTGCTCGCGGGGCCCGGCGCGGGCAAGACGTTCTGCCTCATCGAGCGGATTCGCTTCCTCATCGAGCATCACGGGTTCGATCCCGCGCGCATTTGTGCCTTCACGTTCACCAACAAGGCCGCGGGCGAAATCACGCATCGGTTGCATATGCGACTTGGAACGGCGGCCGAGCGGATCAAGCGCGGAACCATCCATGCGTTCTGTGCGGAGCTGCTGCGCGAGCTGGGCGCGGAGGTGCTGCTGGAGCCGGGCTTCGGTATTGCCGACGAGGAATATCAACTCAACGTGCTGCGGCGCATCGAGGGTCCGCGCAAATGGCACCGCAGCGTCCTGACCCGCTTTTCCGCGTATCGCTTCCGCAACGATCCGCTGCAGCACAACGACCTGATCCTGTTTCATCAGTACGAGCGGTTCCTCGCGGACCGCAAGCTGGTGGACTTCGACACCCTGGTGATCAAGGCGGCCGAGCTGCTCGAGAGCAAGGCAGAAGCGGCCGCTCGGCTGCGGTCGCGCTGGGACGTGGTGCTGGTGGACGAGTTCCAGGACCTGAATCCCGTGCAGTACCGCGTCATTCGCGCATTGGCGAAGGATCATCGCCACGTGTTCGCCGTGGGCGACGACGAGCAGTCCATTTACTCGTGGGCTGGGGCGGATCCAAAGGTGTTTCGCGACTTCGCGAACGACTTCGACATCGGCACCGCCAATACCGTGCATCTCGAGGAAAATCGTCGCTGCCCTGAAGACGTGTTCGCGCTGGCCCGCAAGCTCATGCTCGCCAACACGCCCATCTTCGGCGATCGCATCGTGCCGCGCGCGGATCGCGCGTCCACGTTTCCCATTCGCACGCTGGCGTTCGAGACGGACGATGCTGAGGAAGCGTGGATGGTGGACGACATTCGTCGTGATCACGACGCACACGGTCATCGCTGGGGCGACGTCGCGCTGCTCTATCGCAAGCATGACATCGGCAGTCGCCTCGAGGCGGCGTTCCTGAACGCCGGCATACCCTGCCGTCTTGCGCAAGGCCGTGCCCTTGCCGACGACCCGGTGGTAGCGTACGTGCTCGCGGCGTCGCGCGTGATTGCCTGTCCTGGCGACGTGGTGTTTCGCGACGCCTTCTTCAAGGTGGTGTTGCCGCGCGCGCTGTACGATGAGGCGCAGGCCAAGGCGGAGGAGAGCCGCCGCGAGTTGCGGCTTCAACTCCGGTTCATGGCCACATCACTTCCCAAGGTGGATGAAACTGCGCGCCAGATACGCCGCGCGCTCGCGGACTGGAAGAATCTCGAGGCGGTGGGCCGGCAGCATACGACGCTGGCCGCGCTGGTGACGGAACTGTTGTCGCGGCGGGTTGGCAAGCTCCGGTCGGTGCTGGATGACCGGCACGACGAGCTCAGCGACCCGGCGTCGCTGCCCGACGTCGTGCGCCTTGCCGAGCGGCTTCGCACCGCGCGCAGTCAGCGCACGCAGGTATGGATTCCGCCAATGAAGGGCGTCGACATCCCGCTCATGGCAATGCTGCGCGAAATCGGCGTGCTCGCGGTACGGGGTATCCCGCCCGATGGCGCCGAGCGTCTCGATTCGGCCGATGTGCCATCGGTTGGGTTGCCGCTGGGTGTGTTCAAGGCGGCACAGCTTGTGGAGATGAGTGAGTCGTCATCCACCTTCTCGAGCTTTACCGCGTTCGACCTCGAAACTACAGACAACGATACCGGCACGGCGGATATCGTGGAGATCGCCGCGGTCCGGGTGCGCGATGGAATGATTGTGAATGAGTTCAGCACGCTCGTAAAGCCAGGCAGGCGGGTCACGGCCGGTGCCTTCGCCGCGCACGGGATCGGTGACGAGCAGCTGGTGACTGCACCGTCGTTCGCCGAGATCTGGCCCGGATTTCGTGCCTTCTGCGGCGATGACGTCATCGTGGCGCACAATGGGTACGACTTCGACTTCCGCATCATCAACAGGATGGCGAAGGGCATCGGGGAGAAGTTCGACCTGTGCACCTACGACACGCTCCCGCTGGCGCGCGACCTCTCGGCCACCAGCCGGAAGCTGGTGGACCTTGCTCGACAGTTCGGCGTTGATGCCGGCCAGTCGCATCGCGCGTTGGACGACACGCGCACGCTGGCGAAGGTGCTGCTTGCGCTCGACAGGTTGAAGCACGCGCGGGCGCGCAAGACCGCGCTTGTGGACCTGCTGGGTCACCTCGGTATCGCGCTCGCGCTCAGCAACGAAGCCACGATGTGCGAGGAGGCGCTGCTGTTTCGCAAGCTCACCACCGTGTTCGCGCTCGGTGCGTACAGTGGGGCGCTCGACTGGTACGAGCGCGAAACCGGTGACGACATCACCATTCCCGATGCCGATGAGGTGATCCAGATGCTGGGCGGCGTGGAACTCATGGTGAAGATCCGCACAGTGAAGAGTGCAGACGAGCGGTATCCCGCGGCGATGATGCGCCTGCGGCGGCTGATTGCCGAGATTCCCGACGGCTCCCTGGGCGGCCAGCTTGCGCTGTTCCTGGAGCGCGCCGTTCTTTCACGACTCGATGGGCACGAGCCGGAACGCATGCGCGTGAACCTGCTCACGCTGCATTCAACCAAGGGGCTCGAGTTTTCGCGTGTGTATGTTGTAGGCGCTGAGGACGAGCAGTTGCCAGGTGGCTCGCCGACCAGGGCGCCGAAGCCGGAGGAGATCGAGGAAGCTCGGCGGCTCCTGTACGTGGGCATGACACGCACGCAGGACAGGCTGGTGATGACCCGCGTGGCCAG
>JAYVNZ010000179.1:0-4640 GCA_043758185.1 Gemmatimonadaceae bacterium
GACTGCGCGACCGCGTAATCGACGGCCCGCGCGGTCAGCGCCATGTAGGTGATCGACGGATTCTGGCAGGGTGACGACGTCATGCACGCACCGTCGGTGACGAACACGTTTGGCGCATCCCACACCTGGCTGTGCGCGTTGAGCACGGACGTCTTCGGGTCGCGACCCATGCGTGCCGTTCCGGTTTCGTGAATGCCGAGCCCGGGCACGGCCTCGGTGCCACCTTCGACGTACGAGTCGTACGGCCGCACATTCTTCAACCCGCACCGCTCGAGCATCTCGGCCATCGAGGTCGCCATGTCCTTGCGCATCGCGAGCTCGTTGGGCCCCCATGATGCATTGAACCGCAGCTGCGGAATGCCGTAGGAATCCACCTTGTCGGCGTCGAGGCTCACCATGTTCTCGTGGCGCGGCAGCGTCTCGCCGAATCCGGTGAGCCCCACTTCCCACGGACCCGGATCGTGCAGCCTGGCCTTGAGCGATGCGCCGAACTCCGGGATCTCTCGGCCACGTCCCCAGCTGGAACGGCCTGCCTCGCCCTCGATGCCGTAGCCGCGCCGGAACTCCTTCATCTCCGTGGCCGCGCTGATGTTGCGGTAGCGCGGAATGTAGAATCCGACGGGTCGGTTGCCGTAGTAGTAGTGGTCCTCGAACCCTTCCACTGTTCCATTCGCGCCGACCTGGAAGTGATGATCCATGAGGTTGTGTCCCAGCTCGCCGCTGGAGCTGCCGAGTCCACCGGGATGTTCCGGTGTGCGGGAGTTGAGCAGCACGTGCGTGCTGCCGAGTGCGGAGCCGCAGAGAAAGACGATGCGCGAGCGGAACTCGGTCATCTCCTTTGTCTCCGCATCCACGACGCGCACGCCGACAGCGCGGCGCTTCTTCGCGTCGTAGATGATGCTGTGCACGATGCTGTGCGGCCGCAGCGTGAGGTTGCCTGTCTTGACGGCCGCCGGAAGCGTGGAGGAGAGGCTGGAGAAGTAGCTGCCTGTGGAACAGCCGCGCCAACAGGGCCCGCAGTAGTGGCAGGGCAACCTGTCGCCGATGGGCTCCGTCAGCACGGCGGCGCGCGCGATGGTGAGGTGTCGCTCGGGATAGTTGGCCTGGATGCGCTTCCGGAGGTCGAGCTCCACGACGTTCAGTGGGATAGGCTTCTGGAAGTGTCCGTCGGGCAGGTGTGCGAGGCCGAGCTTCTCGCCGCTGATGCCGGCGAACTTCTCGACGTGCGTGTACCAGGGCGCGATGTCCCTGTAGCGAATGGGCCAGTCGACGGCGATGCCTTCGCGGAGGTTGGCCGTGTAATCGAGGTCGCTGTGCCGGAAGGTGTAGCGTCCCCACGTGAGCGACTTTCCGCCGACCTGATCGCCGCGCACCCAGGTGAAGGGCTTGTCCTCGACGTAGCGGCTCTTCGAGTCCTTGAAGAAGAAGTGCAGGTTCTCCTCGCCGAGGAAACCGGTGCGCTTCTGGATTGGGTAGTCCTTTTCGAGTGGCTCGGGGTTGAGGCGCCCGCGATTCTTGAACTCCCAGGGCGGGACGTGCTCGGTGATGTAGTCCTTCCTGTGCTCGATCGGGCGGCCGCGCTCGAGCACGAGGGTCTTGAGTCCGTGCTCGCAGAGTTCCTTGGCGGCCCAGCCGCCGGAGACTCCTGAGCCAACGACTATGGCATCGTAGTCTTTCACTTACTTCACCTTGGCGAGTAGTGGGATGCCGAGTGCGAGGCGCGCGAGCTGCGCCATCAACTGGTCGGATGGGGCCGATCCCGAGTTCGAACAGCCGAGCGCGCTGGATGCCCGCCGGAGAGTGAATGAATACATGTGCGGAGGTGTGAGGTTCAGTCTCGTCAATGCCGCAAACGTTACGGACGTTGCTCGCACTGCACAACCAGTCGCGACATGTGTCCTCCTGAGCGAAGCGAAGGACCTGCCCTTGAGGCGCACTACCCGTCGGCTCAACTATCCACCCAACACTATTGGCGAGCCTTTTCGCGATCTGTTGGAATTGGACTCGCGCGGTAGCGCGGCACTCCGGAGAAGCGCTGTATGGCAATACTGCCATACCCCACCCTGACAGACATGAACTCTGCGGCAGTCGAGCGTCGGCAGTGCGAGTTTGCGGCTGCCCATTTGCGCGCCGTTGATGCGCCACGGGTGCAAATGATGACGTGGCATTCCGGCCGACGTGGTAGGCTGAAGCATGACTCCGCCAGCACGACGCTCGAACCTTGCTGGCCCGCCGCACGTGGACACCGTGGGCGCATTCAAGCGCCAGATGGCGGCCGCGGTCGTCAGCGCGCTCGCTGGCTGGACTCAGGCCAACGCCGCAGCGTTGCTGCACATCGACCAGCCGCGCGTGTCCAACCTCCGCAACGGCCGACTCGAGCGCTTCTCGCTCAACCAACTCACTCGCCTGCTCGAGCACGTGGACGCATCGGTTGAACTGATCATCACCGCGCATCCCTCTCGACGACGCTGGCTGTTCGAGCCACCGGACTAACCTTGCCGCCGGCTGCCATTTGAGCAGATTGACCTCCATGATACCTCGCCACCGCATCACTACAGCCATGCTGTGCTGCGCCTTCCCTACGCTCGGCGCACAGACTGCCGATGCCCGCTTCACAGCAGGCGTCGACTCCATCGCACGCGCGGTACTCGCGAGCACCGGTGTGCCGAGTGCGAGCGTTGCGGTCGTGCAGCACGGGAGGGTGGTGTACGCCAACGCCTACGGCACCGCGAACCTCGACGCGCATACGCCAGCCGCCGCGGACATGCGCTATGCGATCGGGTCGATCAGCAAGCAGTTCACCGCGTCCGCGGTGCTGCTCCTGCAGCAGGATGGCCGGCTCCGGCGTACATCCGGTTGGGACTCGGACCCCTTCGCGCGGCGCCCGATGCGGGCAAGGGTTGGATGTTCGGCGCCGGCATGCTCGCCATGACTGCACGCGACCTCGCGACGTGGGACGTCGCGATGCTCAAGCGGAGCCTTCTCGCTCCGGCGTCGTACCGTGAGCTGATGGGCGAGACGCGCCTGAGGAACGGCGCCGCAACAAGCTATGCGCTCGACCTCGACGTCCGCATGCGCGGCGACCGCCTTGTCGTCTCGCACAACGGCGAGGTGTCGGGCTTCACGGCGGACAACAGCGTATTCCCCGACGACAGTGCGGCGATCGTGGTGCTGACGAACCGGGATGCGGCGCCGGCGTCGGGCGCGACTACCGAGGGCATCGCGCGGCTGCTGTTCGCCACCGAGGACGCGCGCTCGGCATCACGCACTGCACAGGCGCGCGCGATTCTTGTCGGATTGCAGGTGGGCACGGTGGACCGCTCGCTCTTCACGCCGAACGCGAACGACTACTTCAACGCGCAGGCACTCGGGGACTTTGCGTCGAGCCTCGCACCGCTGGGCGCGCCGACGGGCTTTGTGGAGGTGAGTGCGTGGAAGCGTGGCGGCATGACGGGGCGCTCGTACCGCGTGACGTTCGCGAACGGAAAGGGCGTGCGCGCGTGGACATACGAAACGCCAGACGGAAAGCTGGAGCAGTACCAGGTGGCGCCGATCGGCTAGGACACTTCGAGCGCGGGGAAGACCTCGTGCTCGACGTGATCGCACAGGTCGCTCAACAGATCCACGACGTCGCGACCCCTGCCCGGGCCCCGCTCCACGTAGGCGAGCGCAAAGTCGGCACGCAGGTACATGTCGAGTTTCGGATCCGGGCCATTGATTCGCGCTGGCACCGATGCGACGATCGCTCCATCGACGAACGCGCCCGCGGTGACGACCGGTTCACCAGAGAGTGCCACGCCGCGGATGGTATTTGTCCCCATGACTGCGCTGTCCCGGATGCTCCCCGCCACCCACGGGGCCTCCGGGGTGTCGAGCGCCTTGAGCCGCCAGAGCAGGCTGTCCTGGAAGCCGCCGAGCTCGTGATAGGGTTGCAGCGCCTCGATGGTGGCCTGCGCCTCGTCCGGCATGCGCGCAAGCGCCTTTCGTGAGCGCTGCGCGAACATCACCAGCGTCTCGTGGATCGGGAAACTCACCGTCGCGCCGGCCAGGTTGGTCGCGAGCTCGTCGAGTGCCCCGTGAAGCGCGCGGACGATGCTGGCGGAGAGTTGCACGATGTCGTCAGGCACGGGCCGCACCAGCTGGGCACGCACGATGTATCGACCGCCGCGCATGTCGAACGCATGCACGAGCCGAACGGCGTCCGATGCGGCCCAGTCGCGCTCGACGCCTGCCAATGTGCGGAGGTTTTGGCGTGCGCGTTCCAGCGACGCGCGATGGGCTGGCGTCCGGTCTGGCACGTTACCCACGTGGCTCGAGGATCTCTGCCAGGAAGCGATCGACGAGTGCCGGAGTAAGGTCGAGCAGGACGGTCATTAGTCGAAGCTATGTGCCTCGGGATGATGGCGACAGTGTGCCAATTCGATTCGCATGGCGTCCGAATGGTGACGCCGACGCCATTCACGGTGCGTATTGATGATCGATGCGCCCTTGCCATTTCCGCCGTTCGCCGAGCAGACTATGGGCATGCCCGACATTCGCCGACGCTGGACTCCCGAGGCAGTCGTGGAACTCAACATCGCCACTCCGTCGTGGCCTCGGTACGAGCTGATTGGCGGCGAGCTGCTCGTGACGCCGTCACC
>JAYVNZ010000180.1:0-5473 GCA_043758185.1 Gemmatimonadaceae bacterium
TGGTGGTGGAGAGGCCGGCCTCGTTTTTCGCCGTGCAAGTGTAGGTGATGCCGGTAGAGTTTTCCGCGAGCACCGACGCCGCGCACGGCTCCACCGCCACTGGAGCCGCGTTGTCCGAGGCGCTCCAGCGCACCGTCACGTCCCCGGTGTACCAGCCGTCGGCACCGGTCTGTCCCGATGCCACCGCCGTGACCACAGGTGCGGTCGCATCACGCTTGATGGTGATGCTTTCCGTCGTGCTCACGCCGGCACCTGTTGTCGCCGTGCAGTTGAACACCGTTGCCGCCATGTCGGTGGCAACCGTCTGCGCTGCGCAGGAGGGGCTCGTCGTGGTACCGGAGAGACCACTCCCCACCACTGTCCAGGACAGCGCGACGTTCGACGTATACCACCCACCCTCGCCGAGCGTCCCCTGCGCAACAGGCGTCACGGTGGGGACGGTGGCATCGCGCTTCACGACGATGCTGCCTGAGCCAACGAGCCCGGCCTCGTTCTCCACTGTGCACGTGTATGTTGTGGCGTCACTGTCGGTGCTGAGTGCATTGGCGGCACACGGCACAGCCGTCACCGGCGACACGTCGTCCGTCGCGCTCCAGTTCACGGCCACGTTGCCGGTGTACCATCCACCTGCACCGAGTGGTCCACTCGCCACGCCGGTCACCACCGGTGCACTCGCGTCGCGCTTGACGGTCACGCTCCGCGTGGTGGTTCCGCCTTCGGAACTCGCCGAGCAGGTGAATACCGTCCCGTTGCTGTTGGTGGTGAGCGTGTTGTCTGCGCAGGTAGCCGACGTGAGTGCCGACTCGCCGTCCGCTGCGGTCCACTTCACCGTCACGTCACCCCTGTACCAGCCGTTCTTGCCCTCCGTGCCGACAACGGTGTATGCAACCGCCGGCGGGGTGTTGTCCCGCACCACGATGGTCGCGGTGGCCGGTGCACTCGTAGCGCCGTCCTTGTCGCGCACCACCGCACTCGCCGTGTACGTACCGGGCCGCGGGTACGCGTGGTCTGCGGCAATCGATGCACCCTGTGCCGAGACTGCGCCGCTCGTCGCCGCTGCGCCATCGCCCCAATCGATGGTGTAATTCCACGGGGAATCGGCAGTGCCCGCGTCGCGGAACGTCGCACTCACGCCGTATCGGCTGCCGTCGCTCGTGTTGGTGAGCGCGTCGATCACCGGCGCGGAATTCGTGATGGTGACGGACACGCTCGTCGTGTCCGCAGCCCCGGCCGGGTCTGCCGCAATCAACCGCACCGCGAACGTGCCGTTATCCGCGAACACCCGGCTCAACGTCGGTGTGATGGCGGCAGGGGCGCCATCCACGCTCCACTGGTAGTTCAGCACCGTGCCGGCATCCGGATCGGTGGATGTGGTGCCGTCGAACGACAACGTCTGTCCCTCCACGCCGGCCACACCGCCGGTGATGTGTGCCGTAGGTGGGCAGTTGCGCACTTCAACGCGGCACTGGACGCGTTCCGTCAACAGTGCGAGCAGGTTGTAGCCGGTGGCCTGCTCGATGGCAGACACAGTGGTGAGGTACTTGGAGAACGGGTCGGAGATGATGCCCGTGACGTTCGGCATGTTCACCGCCAGCACGGTGGTGTTGTCGGGCAGCGTGCCGTCCGGATTGAGCCCCGTGCCCGCTGGCGTGATCACGGCCACCTTCCACGTGGAATTGGGAATCCCGATCTTGCCGTTGTTGAGCACCGTGCCCAGCCCGGTGCCATTGGCAAAGATGCCGCCGGCGATGATGTACGCCTCGCGCCCGGTGGCGACCGTGTCGCGCAGCGCCATCTCCAATCGTTCCCACGGACCGGCGTTCATGTCGTGCGTCTGCGGCACGAAGTTGGAGAGGAAGAACGTGGTGTTGTTGTCCGCCTCGCTCGACGTCCAGTCTGCCGACGGCGCCATGTGGCCGCGGTCGTAGGTGTTGTTGCTCACCCAGTCTGCCGTGGTGTATGCGGTAATGCCCGCGTTGGTGAGTGCAGTGTCGGCGCTGTAGCACGTGCCCACGCAGCGGCCGTTGGTGCCCACATGCGTCGCATCGAGATTCCAGCCGACCCAGTTCGCGCCGCCTCGGCGCGGATTGTACGACACCGTGTACTGCGCGCGGCGAATGAGCACGTCGTCGCTCGGGTCGGCGTCCTTCGGCTCGCCGAACTCCGTGTTGTGGCCGAGCCGAATGTTGGAAGATCCGGCGGCGAGGTAGACCGTGACGTTGGTGGAGCCCGCTGTGCCATCCGATGCCGTTGCAATCACCCTGGCTCCGGTGGTGCTGAGCGCCTTGCCTGTCACAACGCCCTTCTGGTCCACGGTGATGATGGAGGGATCGGAGGACGACCACACGACCGTCGTCACCTTGGTGCCCGAGGCATCGGTGCCACTGAAGAAGAACTGCGTCTGCATGCCCAGCGCGAGCGCCGTCTTGCCGGAGTTGAGCGAGATGGACGCCGATGACGAGACCGTGAGCGTTGCCGTTGCGGCGATGCCGTTGGCTGATGTGGCGGTAATGACAACCGGGCCCACGCCCTTGCCCGTCACCAGGCCGTTGGCGTCCACGGTTGCCAGCGCGTCGTTCGCGCTGCTCCATGTGTAGGTCGTGGTGGTGGCGACGCCTCCCGCGTCCTTCGCCGATGCGGTGAGCTGGATCGTTGCGCCCGTCTTGATGGATCCGGTCGCCGGCGAAACCGTGACCGTGGCTGCCGGATTCGGCGCCGCGGGAGGCGTGACGGTGACGGACACCGTGTTCGTCTTCGTGATGCCGTTGGCGACGACGGTTGCCGTGAGCGTCACCGCGGTGGCGTTGGCTGCGACGCCGGTGACCTTGCCCGTGTTGTCCACGGTTGCCGTGGCGGGAGTGCTCGAGGCCCATGTCACCACTGGCGACGGCACCGCGATGTTGTTGGCGTCCTGGCCGACGGCGGTGAGTGTGGTGGTAGCGCCCTGGGCGACCGTGGTGTTGCCTGTGATAGCGACGTGGTCCAGCGGCCCTGCGACGACCGCTCCCGCCACGCTGCTGTTGCGTGGATTGGGTGCCGCGGAAGTAAAGTCCGCGGCGTTGTTGTCGGTGTCGGTGTTCGCGGCGTTGCGGATGGCCGCGGTAGTGTTGGTGAGTGTCGGCGCGGCGGCCGTGCCCTCAAAGCAATTGGCCCCCGACGTGGCGCTCGTTCCATAACCGACGAAATCCACGATGTTGGCGCCGAAGGGACACCCGGTGCCGGTCAACAGCGTGGCATTGTTGACCAGCGCCACCTTCCCGACCGTCGCGGACAACCCGAGCGTGCCAGTGGCGTCCGCCGTAGGCAGAAGTGGTGCGTTGGGAAGCGTTGTGCCTGCCGCTTCCTGCACCAGATAGTAGTGGCCCGGCTGGATGCTGCCCACCAGGTTGGTCTTTGTCCAGGCGGACGTGCCGGTCCCGCTGCCTGTCGCGCTGAGATACTGCACCGACCACGTGCTCACGTTCACCGCAACCGAGCCGGCATTGTACAACTCGATGAAATCGTTCCTGAACTGAGCGCCGCTGTTCCCGCCACCGCCATACACCTGGCTGATCACCACCTGGCCATTGGCCACGGTGCTCAGCGTTACGGGCGCCACCTGCATGCGCGGAGCCACGATGCCGTCAGACGCGCACGCTACGATGATGGCGATGGACAGGGCGCCCAGCACCCGGGAGCGGGCGCGCGAGCGTGAAGCCCGACGCGTGGCGGGCTGATTGAACAACGACATGTGGGGGGTGCGGGCGACGGGGAGACGAACGTTTTGGGTCTCTCGCCATCGTCGGCGAAACGGATAAACAAGAACTTACCAACGATACTGCTCGTGCACCACAGCTCGATTGTCACGGCAGGACACCAGAACCGTCCCCCCAACGAAACGCGACTGTTCCCTCAGGCCTGCCGGCGGGCGGGTCGCCGGCTTGGGCGCACCGGCATACCATGCTCGCGCGTCAACGTCCGCACCCGTTCATACACGAGTGCACTCATCGCAGCCACCAGGCCGCCTACACTCCACCCGCCCAGCACATCCGTCGCATAGTGCACATCCAGGTACACTCGGCTCGTACCGATCACCAGCGGCGGAACAACGGAGAGCGCACAGGCCGCCGCACCGGGCAGCATCTCCTCACGCCAGAGCACGTAGGCAAGCGTCCCGAAGACGGCAGCGGAGGCCGCCGAATGTCCACTCGGGAACGAGTACGTTTTTTCGCCGTGCACCACCGCACCCGCAGGACGCTTCCGCCTGTAGAGGCGCTTGATGGACAGGAAGAGCGCCAGGGCGGTGGCGGGCGCAATCATCACAGTACCGGCGATGGGCAGGCTTCGCTGTTCGCGCAGCCAGAGCCCTGCCGCAACACTGAAGGGGATGACGACCGATGGTCCGCCCACCCGTGACGCCAGGAGAAACACGCGATCGCTCGCGACACCCTGGTGGGTGAGAAACCAGTTGCGCACCGGTTCGTCGAACGGCGCCGTCTCGCTCGAGAACACATCCTCTCCCAGCTTGGCACACGCCGCGAGCGCCACCGTGGAGAGACCCGCGAGCAGGATGTAATGCGGGGCGAGCCCTTCTGGGCGACGTCGGATCCTGGGACCGGGAGTGCGAGCAGGCGGCATGGAGGCGTGTGGGCGTGTGGGCGTGGGAAGGGGAATACTAATGGGGCGTAACAGGGGGACGGCTCGCTTGCTCACTGAACGGGAGACGGCTCGCTCGCTCACGTTCGCTGAACGGGCGACGGGAGTTCCCGTCCGCCGTCAAGCCGCGCAGCGGCGGGCCGTCCGCAGCATGTATCGCGATGCGGCCACGGGCCTGCTGCTCTCGGGCCTCGTGGCGGCGATGGCACGCAGCGACCGTGTTGCGGACGCGGTGCGGTCCGGCTTCGTCGCGGTCTGGCGCGATGCCACCCGGTCCGTGCTTCGCCGCGCCACCGCACGCGGCGAGTTGCGCAGGAACCTCGACATCGACCTGGCACTCGACCTCTTCTCCGGTCCCCTCTTCTATCGCTACCTCATGCTCGGCCGGCCCCTCGACGAGCGATTCACGAAGTCAGTCGTCACCACGGTGCTCCGCGGCCTGGCGCCAACGGAGCGCGCAGCAACGTCACGAACTACGCGAGGGAGATAATCATGATGCCCCTGACGCTCCTGGCCGACGCCTTTCGCCGGAATCCCTATCCCGTCTATTCGGTGCTCAGGCGGGTATCGCCCGTCATCCGCTTGCGCGCGACGGCATCTGGGCACTCCTCGGCCACGATGACGTGAAGCGCGCCCTTGTCGATCAGGACGCGTATAGCTCCCGTGCCGCCGTACCCGGTGGTACGCCGCTCGACTGGATGATCTTCCAGGATCCGCCCCGCCACACCGCCCTGCGCGCCCTCGTCACACGCACCTTTGCACCACGTGCAGTGGCGGACCTGGAAACGCGCATTCGCGCGCTGGCCAACGTCCTGCTCGACGACGTCGCCGCTCGCGG
>JAYVNZ010000181.1:0-9029 GCA_043758185.1 Gemmatimonadaceae bacterium
CAACAGCCGCGGCAATCCAGCGAAAGGGAGTCAGCGCCATCGCGGGCTCCGGAGCGACAGCGCGCCCATCGCCAGGATCCAGCCAAGCGCACCGAGTGCGAGAACGGGCGTTGCACTTTCCGACTCGACTCCGCCGTCGTGCGCATGCCGCTGCCACTGCGACACGAGCGTATCGATTGGCACGCCGGCAATGGCGCCGAATGCGTCTGCAGGCAGGTCGTTGCTGCGCGCGAGTCGTGCGAGTGCGCCAGCGGGACCCACTGCGAACGACTGCTGCACGAGCGTCCTCCGGGCCCGGCCGGTACCGGGTGGAGTCAACCACTGCGCAAGCGCCTGGTTGTTGCGCACCAGCGTCACGCAGGCGGTGTCGCGGCCCGCCAGGCAGGTCCCCGCGTAACGGCGTTCGAGCGACCCGTCCTTGACGGCGGCACGCACGAGTTCCCTGCGGGTGGTGGCGTCGTACCACGCCGTCGCGGGGTCGGCCTCGGTGATGAGGCCAAGGGTCACCTTGCACGCCGGCAGACTTCCCGCAAAGCAGCTGTGCGCCACGGACGAGGGCGACGACACCAGCTCGAGCCGCAGGGCACGCCACTCGGTGCTGGTGGCCGTCACGAGTGGCAGCGGGGCGGCCAGCCATGCGGCGAATACCGGCTTTCCCGTCATGCCGATCTGCTCCTGCAGGTGCATCTCCAGCCGCTGCCCGAGGGACGATGCGCTTGAAACGACATAGTGCTCATCCACTTCCCGGCCATGCACGCGGGGACTGAAGATGAGGCCATGCTCGGCGCGACGTATGGAGTCTGCCCAGATGGCGAACACCGTTCCGCGCAGCATGGACGTGGCCGCCCCAGCGCGCGGCAGGACAAACGACTCGGCCATCGCGGCAGCGCCGCGCACGAGGGGAAGAAACTCGTTGTCGGTCACCAGCAGCACATTGCCGTCCATGATGGCGACCGTGTCGGGAAACACCCTGGGGGGAGCCTCGCGGCGGCGATACGCCGCGAGCTCCGCGCTCGCCCGGTCGCGCAAGATGACCTGCGCGTCGAGCCGCTGCTCCAGTTCGTGCGCATCCTGCGCGCCGGACCGGAACGGCGCGCCGATCACGCCGAGCAGCAGTGCCGCAACGGCCCAGCGCGTAATGCTAGGCATCGATGAGCATCCAGCGACCCGTGAACACCGACAGCGGGCCCGGCTCCGTGAACAGGAAGTCCGACGCGTGACCGAGCAGGTCGAAATGAACCGATGTGAGTGACAAGAGGAACGTGACGATGAGCAGCGACGCCAGGCCCCCCAGGATCATTCCCGCCGCCTTCGGCGTCGATGCCGCGATGGCAAAGAAGATGGAGAAGGACACGCCGCTGGCCAGCAGGAACCGGAGCGCCAGCGAAAACGGATAGGCGTGCAGCCCCAGTGGCACGTTCATGAGCGAGATGGCGACGAGGCATCCCACGAGCACTCCGAGCGACGGCAGCAGGAGGAACAGCGCGCCCGCGCCGAATCGCATGAGCGCATAGCGCGAACGATTCACCGGCAGGGCGAGTGCGTAGACGTGGCGTCCCTTGTGATCCGACGACCAGGCAAGAATGGCAAAGGCGAGTCCGACGCCGGCGGCAAGCAAGGCGTACGCAATCCCGAATTCCTGCATGCGCGCCACGACGGAGACGGAATACATGAACTCCGGGTGGAGGCTCTGCACTGACCCCAGAGGGACGGCGAAGCCAAGGATGGTCGCCAGCAGCGCTGCTCCCTTGCACCACTTCCACTGCACCCTCATCAACGCCTTGAACATGTGCCGTCTCCGTTAGCGCGGCTTCCGGGCTGCCCTCAGCATCTCGACGAAGCCTTCCTCGAGATCGAGATCGATCACTTCGCGCGTGGTGGCACCCGTGCCGGCGATGTACTCCTGCATGCCCGGTGTCCAGCCGCGGACAAGGAGCTCTTCCACCACGACGTTGGTCCGGTCTCGCGAGAGCACGGTGAACGGTGGATTCACGAACTCCGCCGGTGCCGACGACACGCGCAACCGCTTCAGCCCACTCTTGAAATCCTGCATCTGCAACTCGGCGATCAACTGTCCCTGGTCCATGAGGCCCACCCAGTCGCAGATGCGTTCGAGCTCGTGCACCAGGTGGCTGGAGATGAGCACCGTGGCCCGTGCGTCGGTCACGTAGTTGAGCACAGCGCCCAGGATGTCGCGACGTGCAACGGGATCCAGGCCGTCGGTGGGTTCGTCCAGGACGAGCAGCTCGGGCTTCTGGGCGAGGGCCAGCAGCATCATCACCTTGCCCGATTCACCCTTGGACAACACGCTGAGCTTGCGCGCGGGGTCCAGGTAGAAATCGGCAACGAGCGTATCGGCCCACTGCTGGTCCCACGTGGGATAGAATGCGCGATGCAGGTCCATGGCTTCGCGAACCGTGAGCGTGGGGTACAGGTGCGGCCGCTCCGGTACGTATCCCGTGCGTCCCAGCACGGACGCATAGTGCTGCGGCATCTGCTCACCGAGCACCATGATGCTGCCCGCATCCGGCTTCAACAGGCCCAGGAGCAACCGGATGGTGGTGGTCTTGCCAGACCCGTTGGGGCCCAGGAAGCCGTACACGGATCCGCCTGGCACGCGCATGTTGAGCTGCGACACCTGAAAGGCCTTGTCGCCGCGTCCGGCCCTGTACTGCAGGTCTGTGGTCTCGATGGCGAGTGTCATGTCATTGCGTGGCGGACGTGATTTCCTCGTCGATCGCGGCGCGCAGTTCGGTGGTGGTGATGCCGAGGCTGCCGGCCTGGGCGACCAGGTCGCGAACCAGGCGCGTTGCTTCCGCCGCGCGGTCCTTGATCTTCCGGTCTGGTGCGACGTCCTGCACGAAGGTGCCTGCTCCGTGGCGTGTGCTCACCAGGCCCTCCAGCTCGAGATCCCGGTACGCCTGCACCACCGTGGCCGGGTTGATCCGCAGGCGGCTGGCAAGGGTGCGAACCGATGGCAGCGCCTCGCCAGGCAGGAGCTCGCCCGCGGCAATTGCGACCTTGAGGCGGGTCGCGATCTGGGAATACAGCGGCGTTGGGCTACGCGGATCGATGTGATCAAACATGCCAGAGTGTATTGGTGTTGTAGTACTGTATGCCTTTTCCTCAGCGCTGTCAATAGTCGTTTGTACCGACGGTGCACCCTGTGACATGAGGGCAGCTATGTCGTTGCTACGCCAGTAGTTGGAGTTGACTGTGGGCTCAATCAACAGCTTCCTGATGTGCGCGTCGGCAATCGAATGACGGCGCAACAATGACCTGAGCGCCGTCTGTGCGGCCTGCCTGGAGACGGTGATCACGACGAAGTAGAGCGCCTCGATGGCCGCAAGCCAGATGGTGAGGGTGGTCAGCGACGACACGGCCATGTCGTGCACCGCGGCCACGGCGAGAATGGGGAGGAGTATCAGCGCGCCGGCGGCTTGCAGGCTGGCCAGCGTCCGTACCCTGCGCAGTTCGGCGGGCAGCCTGTGCCAGGCGTCGCCGGCAAGACGAAGGGTGGGAGGCCACCATCCACGCCAGGCGGCAGGAGGGGCGAACCGTGCCTGTCCGCGCCGAGGTGTCGGCGCGCCCAGGTCGGGTTCCGCGATGAGTGCCCGTTGAAACGCCGCCGCGGCCGGCCAGCGCTGGGAGGGTTCCTTCCGGAGGCACCGCATTACGGCTGACGCGAGTTCGCGCGAGATGCGGCCGTCGAACGTGTCGATGGGCGTGGGGTCCTGCGTCGCGTGCTTGACGAACAGGTCCTGAATGGACGTGCCCTCGAAGGGCAGGCGGCCCGTGAGCATGCGGTAGCCAATGACGCCGAGCGAGTAGATGTCGGCGCGGCCATCGACTTCCCTGTCGCCGGCCGCCTGTTCGGGGCTCATGTACAGTGGCGTGCCGACAATGATGCCGGTGCGCGTGATGGTCATCCCCGCGCTCTCGACCTTCGCGATGCCGAAGTCCGTGAGGATGGCGCGGCCCGACGCGCGATCGATGAGGATGTTGTCCGGCTTGATGTCCCGGTGCACCACACCGTTGCTGTGGGCGTACTCGAGTGCGTCGGCCAGTTCGGCCAGGATGCGCCGCGCCTGTGACGCGGCCAGGGTTCCGCTACGCTTCAGCAGATCTTCCAGGGATTCGCCCTCCACGAAGCCCATGATGTAGTACAGCGTGTCGCCCGCCTGGCCGAACGAATACAGGGGGACGATGTGCGGATGGGTGAGCTTTGCCGCGGTGCGGGCTTCGCGAATGAACCTTTCGCGCGCGTCACCGTGCACGAGCTCACTGCGCAGCACCTTGATGGCGACGAGCCGCTCCAGCAATCGCTCGCGGGCCAGGTAGACCGCGCCCATTCCTCCCTGTCCCAGCAAGCGGAGCACTTCGTACTGCGCGCTGACCGCTCGCTCGAGGAGGGAGCGCTGGCTGTCAGCGTCCATGGGCGGCGCTACCGGTGGCTGTCAGCGCACCCACCCCGGAAGCCAGCGGTCCAGCACCTCCACCACCTGATCGCGGCTCACCGGCTTGTCGAGGATTTCGGCGGCACCGACGAGTGAGGGGTGCGATTCCTTGCCGACCACGCTGACGATGATGACCGGGGTATCGCGCAGTGCATCGTCGAGGCGCAGGATGCGCAGCACGTCGAAGCCGCTGATCTTGGGCAGGTGCAAGTCGAGGAAGATGATGTCCGGCATGCGTTCGCGCGCGAGGCTCAGCGCCTCGATGCCCGACTCGGCACCTAGGACGCGACAGCCTTCGTCCGCGATCAGTTGCCCGAGCAGCAGCCGGGCATCCGGATCGTCATCAACCACGAGCGCCAGGGGCTGCGCATGCTGCGTGGAGATGCGCGGTTCCGCACCCGAGGACTCACGCGCGACAACGGGCGTGCTCACCGGGGGTGTGAGCCGAGGGGAGGAGTGCGGCACGTTGCCCAGTCGCATCGTCATGGTGGTGCCCACGCCTACCACGCTGTGCACATCCAGGTGGTGGCCCATCAACTCGCAGAGCGAGCGCGAGATGGCGAGTCCGAGTCCCGTGCCCCCGAAGCGGCGGGAGGTGGTGTTTTCCGCCTGCTCGAACACGGTGAAGATGGCCTCCAGGCGATCAGCGGGAATGCCGATGCCGGTGTCGCTCACGGAGATGAGGGTGGGCACGCCATGTTCGTTCGCCTCGACGACGACGTTCACCTCGCCCTGTTCGGTGAACTTGAGCGCGTTGCCGATGAGGTTGATGAGCACCTGCTTCATGCGCGCGGCATCCGAGTGCAGCGGCAGGAGACTGTCGGGCACGATGGCGCGGAGGCGCACCGGCCTGTCACGGGTCTGCCCCTCGAGCTCCTCGACGGTGGAGCGCACCAGCGTGTGGAGCCGTACGTCGGACAGTTCGAGCGTCATGCGGCCCGCCTCGATCTTGGACAGGTCGAGGATATCATTGATGAGACCGAGCAGGTGCAGGCCGTTCGTGGCGATGCGGGTGCACCAGGAGAGCTGGTCGTCCGTCATGGTGTCCGGCTTGTTCTTGCCGAGCACATTGGCGAAGCCGATGATGGAGTTGAGGGGAGTGCGCAGCTCGTGGCTCATGCGCGCCAGGAAGTCACTCTTGGCGCGGCTCGCGGCCTCAGCGGCATCGCGGGCGACGATCAACTCCTGCTCTGCCAGCCGGCGCGCGGTGATGTCGCGGATGTTGATGACGGCACCGGAGAGCCGAGTGCCCCTCCGCACGGGAGAGGCGACGTATTCGACCTGGATGCTGGTGCCATCCTTTCGCCACATCACTTCGTCGCCCACCTCGCAGGGGATGCCCTGGGTCACGGCGCGGAAGATGGGACACTCCTCGCGAGGATACGGCGAGCTGTCGGCGCGCGAATGATGGACGACCTCGTGCATGGGCTGTCCAATGAGCTCCTCGGCCTCGTAGCCGAGCATGCTGGAGCCGCGCTGGTTGATGAAGGTGATGATGCCTGCCTCGTCCAGGCCGTAGATGCCCTCGCTGGAAGCGTCGAGCAGCTGGCGGATGTTGGTCTCGAGGCGCTGGCGTTCCTCGCTGGCGGCCCGGCGTTCCGTGACGTCCCGCAGGGTGCCCATGGTGCCGGTGACCATCCCGCCTTCGTCACGGACGAGGTAGATGCTGACTTCCACCCACCGATAGCCGCCATCGCGATGGAAGTAGCGGGCTTCGGACACGACGCCGTCGCGTTCGCCGCTCAACAGGACCCCCATCGCGTCGAGGAGCGCGCGGCGATCCGAGGGGTGTATGTACGAGAGGTAGCCGGTGCCGAGCGTGGAGTCGACCGGATGTCCGGTGAGGGATGTCCACGCCTGGTTCAGGAAGGTCCAGAGGCCGTCGGTGTCGGTGCGGAAGAAGACGTCACGCAACTGCTCGATGACCGTGCGGTACTTCTGCTCACTGGCGGCGAGTGCGCGCGAGGTGGCGTCGCGATCGGTGACGTCGTTCACGAGCACCATGCGCGCGCTGCGGCCCAGGAATTCGAGTGGGTAGGAGCTGATCTCCACCTGCAGGGTGCGTCCGGCCTTGGTGCGGTGCTGCGCGAGGGTGTTGTACCTGGCCGCGCCGTCCGTGGCGGCGATCATGCGGTCGAGTTCGCGGTTGCTGGAGGGTGGCCGGATGTCGCGGATGGTCATGGCCAGGAATTCCTCGCGTGACCAGCCGTAATGCTGCACGGCGGCTTCGTTCACTTCCAGGAAGCGCAACGTGTCCCTGTCGTAGACCCAGGCGGGCTGGGGCGACAGGGCAAAGAGGGGCCGATAGCGCTCGTCGGTGGACGTAGGAGGTGCGTCTGGAATGGGAATTTCTGGATGCATCGCTGGAAGGGGCGTACCGACACCGACTATCTTGCAATCACGCCGCGTCGCACGCGAGTGGGTGGACGCGATTCTCATTCCAGACGAGTGTGCCATGCCAGTCGTTCCATTCGAGACGCTTCCCGATTCCTCGCGCGTGTGGGTGTTTGGCAGCGAGGCGCCATTGGCTGAGGCAGGCAGCACGGCGCTGCTGGCGGGGGTGGACGGCTACCTGGCGGACTGGAAGGCGCATGGCGCGCCGCTGACGGTGGCGCGCGAATGGCGCGACGGCCGTTTCCTGGCGGTGGGTGTGGACCAGAGCAGTGCGGGCGCCACGGGTTGCTCCATCGACGGGTTGTTCCGGGTGCTCCAGGGGTTGGAGGGCGCGGCGGGAACGAGCCTCGTGGGCGGCGGCCGGGTGTTCTACCGCGACGACCATGCGGTGGTGCAGTCGGTGGGGCGCAACGAGGTGGCTGCGCTGGTGGCGAATGGCACGATCACCAAGGATACGGTGGTGTTCGATACGAGCATTACGGACCTGGGGACATTTCGCGCGTGCTTCGAGCGCCGGGCAAAGGATACGTGGGTGAAGGAGCTGTTGGCGCCGTCCGAGTAAAGCTGGAGCGGGCCGGGAGTTGTAGTTCATGAATGCAAACGAGAACGAACCGCAGGAGCATAACCACAAACGGCAAAAGCATTAACCACAGAGGTCACAGAGGTCACGGGGGACTGCCCAAAGCACGATTTTGAAGGGTGTGGAGGAGAGATGAGTGGCTCTATCTAAACAAAGCGTCCACTTCCTACCCGTGCCTCCGTGGTTAGATGCTGTTGCTGTTTGTTGTTGCAGTTTCGTTCAAGGCGTTTGTCCTCCCCTGTGACCTCTGTGTCCTCCGTGGTTAATGCTGTTGTTGTTGCTGTTGATGTTGTTGATGTTGTTGATGATCTCTAGGCCAGCCACGCATCGAGATGCTCGGCCACGAATGCATCGTCGCCAAGTGACGGATACGCCGCACACACACGCGTGATGTCCCCGGCCTGGCCTGGCGACAGGCACTCGTTGGCGTCGAGGCACGTTGTGCCCGCGAGCAACCCCTGCCGGCGCAGCACCTCATGGATGCCGGCGATGCACCCGGCGAATCCATTCCGCGCGTCGAAGATGGCGCCGTTGGCATCGGTGAGGTGCACGCCCTCCCGGAGCAACGCGCGCACCACCTCACCATCGCCAGCGTGGCGCACGCGATCGAGCAACGACACCGCTGATCTCGTCCACACCGCCCACTGGCCGAGCAGCCCACCCACGATGCGCCGCGACGTGTGGCGTGCGTCGTTCGTGAACGTATGGGGAGTGAGCAGGTCCGGGATGATGTTGTCGTCATTGCCCGTGTAAAGCGCAATATCCACTCGCCCCGAATCCGCTATCGCGCGCACCACGTCCAGCGTCTGGTAGCGATTGAACGGCGCAATCTTGATGGCCCACACGCGCTCGATTTCCGCGAACGCGCGCCAGAACGCATAGCCCAGCACTCGGCCGCCTACGGCGGGCTGCAGGTAGAAACCGAACACCGGCAGCACCTCCGCCACCGCGCGGCAATGGGCGATCAGCTCCGCATCGCCCGCATTGGGAAGTGCGCCGAGCCCCAGGAGCACCATGTCGTAGCCGAGCGATGCGGCGATGCCCGCTTCGGATACGGCCTGCCGCGTGTCACCGATGGCGCCGGCGACGAGGACAAAGGGTGCAGCACCAGATCTCGGCCAGCTGCGTGCCGTGCGGGCGGCCAGCTCGAGCACCGGGCGATAGAGGCCATGCTCCGGCTTGCGTATGGCGAATTGCGTGGTGTGCACACCTGCCGCAATCCCGCCGGCACCGGCATCCATGTAGTAGCGGGTGAGTGCGCGTTGGCGGCGTTCGTCGAGCGTGCGCGCGGCGGTGAGCGCGAGCGGGTGCGCGGGAATCACCTGGCCCGCGTGCAGGTGTGCGCGCAGCGGCGCGTGCTCAGAAGCTGCCATCGCGCCGCTCGAAGCCTGTGGGTTTGCCAAGCAACCGGCCGCCGTCGCGCACCCATGCGGCGGTCCAGTCGATCAGGGTGTCGAGTGGAAGCAGGGGATCGCCCGTGAGCGTGGACATGCGCGACGCATTGCTGAGCAGTGCGCTGGCGCCTTCGTCGCCGGAAAAGACGGGCTCAGTGCCCAGGCGGTTGCCCAGTGCCCGTGCGAGGTCCGCGACGCGAAGGA